>CAZNDM010000118.1:0-5978 GCA_964571845.1 uncultured bacterium
CCCCCGCAAAGCGGGGTAGGGGGTGATAAATGTCCTATATCATGACTAAATTGATATATGAAAGAGGACATCCACAATCTCCCCTCCCACGAAGTGAGAGGGGATTGAGGGGAGGGCAATAAAACTCCCACCTGCTCTCCCCCGTCAAATCCGCTCTTTTGCCCCCTCCTCAATCCTCCCCCGCAAAGCGGGGGGAGGATAAAGGAGGGGGCAAAAAGAGCAGATTTGACAGGGAAAAGCAGATAGAGCTTTCGTTGCCCTCCCCTCAATCCCCTCCCACTTTGTGGGAGGGGAGATGGTGGGTATCTCCTCCCACTTCGTGGAAGGGGAGGTTGTAGATATCATCTCCCATGTCATGGGAGGGGGGATTGTGGGTATCCCCTCGCCCACGGGGGAGGGGAGGTGGTGGGTATCCCCTCCAGCAAGCGGAAGGGAAGTTGGGAGCACCTTTTCGCAACAAGTGGAGAGGGATGTTGTAAGTGATTTCTCTCACATTATGGGGGTGAGAGTATCCTTTCCCACAAGTGGGAGAGAAGGTTGGAGGTGGATCTTCTCGCAAGCAAGAAGGGAAAATAAAAAGATTTTTCCACAAAGTTACTGATAAAATATTTTTCAAATAGCCGCCTTTGAGAATTTGACATTAAACCTTTCGATGTTTTAGTATATTCTCATGATTCAAAGGCTTCTTGTTGCCAACCGAGGGGAAATCTCCGTAAGGATTGGACGGACAGCGAGGGACCTGGGGATTGAATATATTGCCATCTACTCCGATGCGGACAGAAACGCGCTCCATGTTTTACTTTCAGATAGAGCTTATCGTGTGGGACCACCAGAGAGTGAGAGAAGTTACCTCAACATGGAGAGGATCATACAGATAGCAAAGGATGCCGGCGCCGATGCCATTCATCCGGGATACGGATTCCTGTCAGAGAATGCGGATTTTGCGGAAAAGGTCATTGAGGCAGGGTTGATCTTTGTGGGACCGCCGCCTGAGGCGATGCGGCTCATGGGTGATAAGCTCCAGGCGAGGAAACTCGCCCAAAAGGTTGGAGTACCCACGGTTCCCGGCTCAAAGGAAGGCATATCCACTGTTGAAGAGGGGATTGAAATTGCCCGGAAAATAGGATTTCCTGTTCTTTTAAAGGCTGCCATGGGTGGTGGCGGGAAGGGGATGCGCGTTGTTCGCAGTGAAGAGGAATTTTCATCAGCCTTCAAACTCGCGCAGGCTGAGGCACTGGGGGCGTTTGGTGACCCTACAATTTACATCGAAAAGTTTATCGAGAATCCACGCCATGTGGAGATGCAGATCATAGCTGACAGGTATGGAAATGTCGTCTATCTCGGGGAAAGGGAATGTTCAATACAGAGGAGACACCAGAAAATCATAGAGGAATCACCCTCCCCTGTGATGACACCGGAAAAGCGGAAAGAGATGGGTGAGGCAGCCGTTGAGCTTATCAGAGCCGCTGGCTATTACAACGCAGGAACTGTGGAATTCCTCGTTGATAGCGAATTAAACTTCTACTTTCTCGAAGTCAATGCCCGTCTTCAGGTTGAACACCCGGTGACAGAGGTCCGACTCGGTATGGATCTCGTAAAGGAGCAGCTCAGGGTTGCAGTGGGTGAGAAGCTCAGCTTTTCGCAGAAGGACATCCAGCCCCGTGGATGGGCAATTGAGGCAAGAATATACGCAGAGGATCCCGCAAATAACTTTTTCCCCTCACCTGGCTTGATCAAATTTTTAAGGGAACCTCAGGGACCCTACATCAGGGTTGATTCCGGTGTTTATCAGGGCTACGAGGTACCGATTTATTACGATCCAATGCTCTCAAAGCTCATTGCCTGGGGAGAAAACCGGGATGAGGCTCTCGCCAGACTCGAAAGGGCTCTCAATGAATACATTGTTTTTGGCATTAAAACTGCTATTGATTTCCACAAGCAGATTATCAATGACGAAAGATTCAGGCGTGGCGACATCCATACGGGTTTCCTGAACGAGTTCATATATTCGAGTATCGAGAGAAAGAGAGACGCAGCCATTGCCGGAACCCTGGTTTATTCCAGTAAGTCAGCCATGCCCCGAGTTGAAACCGGGGAATGCAAGCCAGAGAGCAAATGGAAGATCATAGGGAGAGAGCTGGCATTAAAAGGAGGGCTTGATGAAATACTGGGTTGATTTCGATTCAGAAGGCTTTGAGGTTACACTCATCGAGGAGAACGGTACAAAAAAGGTACTGATCAACGGAGAGGCAAAGGAGGTTGAGCTGTTTAAACTGGACAATAACGGCACCTATGTTGCTTATGTGGACGGATCTCCCATGATTTTCCATGCAGAGATGACCGGGAACGGAGAGGTTAAGGTCAGTCTGCCAGATGTGACCCACCAGATGAGTATTGTTAAATCAGTAGGGAGGTCAGGAGAAAGGAGAAGGGCGGTGGAGACCGGTCCCACGAAGATAAAATCACCCATGTCAGGGCTGATAGTGGATGTCATGGTCGAACCCGGTACCGAGGTTGAAAAGGGATCCCCGCTGCTCGTGCTGGAGGCGATGAAGATGAGGAACGAGATAAAGGCGCCGAGGGCTGGAGTGGTAAAGGAGCTCAAAGTGAGCAAGGGCCAGACTGTGGATACGGGCACGATTTTGCTTACAATTGAATAGCTCTTTGAAACTAATTGTTTTAGTGACTGGTCGGTCATATGTTTCTTTTTCTTAGAACAATAACCCTTGGAGGTGTTTTATGCTGAGTTTAATCGAAAAATTGATACTCACCGTCGTCATCATCGTAGCGGTATATTTATCGTACAAAGCCTTCTACATCCGTTATCTCCTCGTAAAAAAGGGACAGCCTGACAAAAGGACCGACAACTGGTCCAAAAGACTGGGTTATGCCCTCGTCCATGTCTTCTGCCAGAGGTGTACGCTGAGAGATAGGCCCTGGACTGGTCTCCTTCATACCTTCGTTTTCTGGGGCTTTGTCTTCTTCGCACTCGTTACCATCAACCATGTGCTTACCGGCTACTCCGAAAAACTGCTCATCTTCAGAGGCACATTTGGCAAGGTTTATCTCAACATCGTTGATCTAATAGCACTCCTGGTGCTCATCGGCATCATCGGACTCGCATTCAGAAGGTACATTCTGAAACCTCCATCACTCCTCCATCCAGATGAGGAGTCAGGTGTCATAGTTCACCCGCGAGGCAAGGACAGGCCCCAGTTTGAGTCAACAATCGTCATCCTGCTTATATCAGGCCTGATGGTTTCCTACCTGCTGATGGAGGGTTTTGCAATCAGCCTCGGTGTCTCAGAAGCAGAACCGTTCTTTGGCAGATTCCTCTCAGGATTTCTCCCACCATCAAAATTTGGTCTTCATTTCTTCTGGTGGATGCACATCCTGCTTATCCTCAGCTTCATGGTATTTATCCCCAACTCAAAACACATGCACCTTGTAACAGGACCCTTCAACGCATTTTTCCGTTATGACAAACCCTCTGGGAAACTCACAACACTGGATCTTGAAAATGCCGAATTTTTCGGTGCTTCAAAGCTTGAGCACCTCACCTGGAAGAGGCTCTTTGACTCATTCACATGTATCGAATGCGGAAGGTGCCAGGATGTATGTCCTGCCTTTGCGTCGGGCAAACCTCTTTCACCTAAATGGATAATCCTCAACATTCAGTTTAACCTGCTTGACGAGAAAGAAAATCTACTCAAGAAGGGGGAAAGTGAAAGGCAACTTGTCGGAACACTGGTCTCCGAAGACGGCCTCTGGTCCTGCACTACATGCGGTGCCTGCTTCCACCATTGCCCGATGAGCAACGAACACATGTTCAACATTATCGATATGAGAAGATACATGGTCCTCGAGGAGAGCAAGTTCCCGGCAGAGATTACCACTGCTTTCAAAAACTTCGAAGTTGCGTCAAATCCATGGGGAATTGATAATGGCACACGCGGTGACTGGGCAAAGGACCTCGATGTGCCCCTCATGTCAGAAAAGGGAAGCGCAGAGTACCTCCTCTTTGTGGGATGTATGGCTTCGTTTGACGAAACAACGAAAAAAACTGCGGTTGCTTTGGCGAAAATTCTCAACAAAGCAGGAATTGACTACGCAATTCTCGGGCCTGAAGAGACATGCTGTGGAGACTCTGCAAGGAGACTGGGTAACGAATACCTCTTCCAGATGCTTGCCATGCAGAATGTTGAAACATTCAACAATTACGGTGTGAAGAAAATCATAACCATCTGCCCGCACGGTTACAACACCATCAAAAACGAATATCCGGATTTTGGTGGCAACTACGAGGTTTATCACTATACCGAAATCATTGAGAAGTTACTCAGGGAGGGCAGAATAAAACTCAAGAAGACCCATGCAGAGAAGATAACCTTCCACGACCCGTGTTATCTTGGAAGGCACAATGGAATTTATGATGCGCCAAGAAATGTTTTGACCTCCATAAGCGGCGTACAGCTTGTTGAGATGAAAAACAACAGGGAGAATTCCTTCTGCTGTGGAGCAGGTGGTGGTAGTATGTGGTTTGAGGTCAATATTGGCGAGCGATTGAATCTTATGAGAATGGACCAGGCTCTTGAGACTGGAGCCAGAGAGGTGGCAGTGGCATGTCCGTTCTGTTACGCCATGTTTGACGATGCAGCCAAGGTAAAGGGAGTGGAAGAGGAGGTAAAAGTAAAGGACATTGCCCAGCTTGTGGCAGAAGCGATGGAGGATTGATTTTAAGAAGGTGGGGCGGCGGCAGAGGAACTCTGCCGCCGCCCCACCTTCTTTATTTTACCACCTCGTCATCCGCCCTCCACGGCGGAGATACCACACAGATAAATTCAAATTCAGTCTCACCCTTGTTTTCAGCCCACTGAATAACCCCCGGAGCAAGATAGATCGCCATCCCCTCACTCACTCTTTTAACATCACTTCCGATGTGAAAAATTGCACTTCCCTTGAGGATATAAAACACCTGTGAACTGCTTTTAAGATAGTGAGGTTTTGTGCTCTTCCCCGGAGGGAGCTTGATGTAAGCAATGCTGAAACCAGAATTAACAGGATCGTTTTTGGGGTGAACAACCTCTTTCACAATGTAGCCGCCTCCAGCAACGATCTCCTTTATGTCTTTAACATTTTTTATTACATAATCAGGAAGTTCTGCCCAGAGAGGAAAGGCAAGAATGAACAAAAGGACGAATCTCATGGTAGCACCTCCTTTTGCTGAAATTTTAAGTCAACACATGCGTCAAGTCACATTTGAGCGTGTCGGGATCGAATGGGTCACGCCACCTCCGCGTAGCTGGGTAGTTCTTGAACTATAGGGTGTCACAGGACCGGATATTGCCAGACTTCACGGTGTCCTTTCTGGCCACAGACTGTATGGCACCTGCTTTACAGGATATGCAGGTTCTTCATTATATTTTTTGCCCTGCCGGAGAAAACAAACTGTTTCAGGCGTGCGTTTTTTGGGCAGCCGGGGAGCTGTTTTATTTAGGTGAAGGTAACAATGTCTCCAACTCACCCTCAAATCTGCTCTACTCTCTCGCAGTGCCAACGCACTGAGGGGAAGATGTTTCCAACACAAAACTCATGGCGGCTTGCGGGAGTGATCCTCCAGAACCTCTCTTCGCTTATAGGAGTTTCCACCAACAAATTGACACCTTGGTTGAGAGATTATGCAACGACCATCTCTTCTCCCGGTTTACAGCGGTATCCATCGACAGATTCCCTCCCTGCTTCGCAGGAGCCCACCAGCTCCCCACACTTATGAGAAGGTGCTCCCATCTCCCCCCGGTCTTGCGGGGAGGCACTCCCGACTTCCCCCCGTCTCGTGGGAGAGGTGCTCCCGACTCCCCCCGTCTTGTAGGAGAGGATACCCACAATTCCCCCTCCCCTTGGGCGAGGGGATACCCACAATCCCCCATCTCATGACATGGGAGATGATATCTACAACCTCCCCTTCCACGAAGTGGGAG
>CAZNDM010000119.1:0-8049 GCA_964571845.1 uncultured bacterium
CCTGCAAATACGCCGGGGATACTCGTCATCTGATGATCATCAACGATGATGTGGTTACCCCACCTGTCGAGTTCGAGCTTCTCCAGCCATGACTCGGGCAGGAACGAAAGGTCAGGCTTCTGACCGATAGCGAGTATCAGGTTGTCTGCCTCGAGGAAGAAGACCTCGTCCATCTTCGGCACCGGCTTGGGTCGTTTCCCCGGACCCTGATCAACCATCTCAGTCTTTACATACTTGATTCCCACCATCTTCCCGTTTTCATCCGTCACAACCTCAATGGGCAGTGTCTGAGGCATGAAGATCACGCCCTCGTCCATTGCCTCGTGCTTTTCCTCATCAGATGCGGGCATATCAACGATTCTTCTTCTGTACGAGATATAAACTTTTTCAGCACCGAGTCTGAATGGAGTCCTTGAAGCATCCATTGCCACATCACCGCCGCCAACGACCACAATCCTCTTTCCAATCTTCGGAGGATTACCAAGATTAACCGCTCTCAGGAAGTCAATTGCCTCCATCACACCCTCGGCGTCCTCACCGGGTATGCCCATCTTGGTTCCCTTACTGTATCCAACTCCGATATAAACTGCATCGAATTTCTCAAGAAGCTCATCAAAGCTGATATCCTTCCCAACTCTCGTATTGTACCTGATCTCCACATTTTCCTGACTGAGGATAAAGTTGATCTCCTTATCAAGGATTTTCTGTGGCAGTCTGTAGCGAGGAATTCCGACTTTCATCATACCACCGGGCACATTGAGAGCCTCAAAAATCGTTACAGAATGGCCTCTAAGTGAAAGGTAGAATGCCGCCGTAAGTCCACCAGGTCCTGCTCCGATAATTGCGACTTTTTTGCCCGTTGGTGGCGCCTTTTTCAAATTCTTCAAAACCTTGCCGTAATCATCAACCTGTCCTGCTGCAAATCCTTTCTCAAATCTGATCTGAATCGGTTTGCCGCGATTTCCAAGAACACAGGCATTCTCACACCTGTGGGTACAGACCGTTCCACAAATTTCAGGCAGAGGATTGTTGATAAAGAAAGTGTTAACGGCTTTATCGTACTCTTTGTTTGCGATTTCTTCGAGATAGTGCGGGATGTACATCTCGGTGGGACAGCCCTGCATACAGATGGCGCAGCCAAGACACCTGTTTGCCTCGGTTACTGCCATTTCCTCAGTGAATCCGAGTAGCACATGGTCAAATGTCCGCTTTCTCTCCTCCGGGTCTTTCTCTGGCATTTCGACTCTGTCGTAGCGGAGGAGCGAGGTTTCAGGCGTTGTGGTCCAGCCTTTGCCGGTGTAAGGGTATTTTTTTACATCCGGGATGAAGACAAAATCTTCCTTATTGGGTGTAACGAGGGTAAAGTGATCCGTGAGCTTGAGGGAGCCGGTTGGACAGACATCCACGCACTGGGCGCAGAAGCAGCATCTTCCGTAATCAACTTTGGGGCGGAGATTCGTTGAGCCAAATCTCGGCTGGAGTCCTTCGATCTCGACCATCTCAATTGCCTGGACATTACAGATTCTCGCACAATTTCCGCATCCTACGCACAGACTCCAATCGTTCTCGTGGAATCCTCTAACCCTGTCAGCAGGCTCCTTTTTCTCATAAGGGAGCCTGATGGTATGAGGCTTCTTTCCAAGGTGTTTTAACGCTGATAATGGATTAACGAGATCTTTTAATTCAATTCCCATTTTCTCACCTCACCTGTCTATGTCTGGTGGACAGACATCCAGTGAAAACATAATTGGTGAAACATCCGCAATCCTTGCACCCTTGAGCATGTGTTCCAGTACCTTGATTCCGTGTGTCATTGAAGGACCTCTCACATGAACGCGATATGGCTTTATTCCACCGTCAGAAACCATGTAGTAGCCAAATTCACCCTTTGAGGATTCGACGCGCACATACACATCGCCCGGAGGTATCTTCCAGGTAAATGGATTGGGTGGCTTGATCATCACAGGGCCCTCTGGCATCATCTTGAGTACCTGTCTGATGATTTTGATACTTTCTAAAATCTCATCCCGTCTCACAAGTGCGCGGGCGTACATGTCTCCGTCAGTATAGACCGGGATCTCAAAATCGAGCTGGTCGTAAACGAGATATGGGTCATCACGGCGTACATCGTGCTTTACACCGCTCGCCCTGAGATTGGGTCCTGTAACACCGTGGTCTATTGCCCAATCTTTGTCGAGAACCCCGACGCCTATGGTTCTCTTTTTAAATACGGCGTTGTCAAAAATTAATCTGTCGTAATCTGGCATCCTTTTTTCAAGATAATCGAGTGTCTCGAGGAGTCTCTCTTTGAAACCCGGAGGCAGGTCGCGTCTCACACCGCCCGGCTGTGTGTAAATGTGATAAACGCGGGCACCGGTTAATTCCTCAAATCTATCGAGGATGTAATCCCTGTCACCGACACCCCACTGGGGCACGGTGTAAAGACCGAGTGCTCCAGAGATTCCACCGAGATAAAAGAGGTGAGCCTGAATCCTGGACATCTCGAGGACCATCACCCTGATCCACTGTGCGCGTGGCGGAGCTTCAAAGCCGCCGAGTTCCTCTGTTCCCATCGCGTAAAGGACCTCATTGGGATCAGGATCCGGCACGCAGATACGGCAGACCATGGGCACATTCTGGAGCCATCTTCTCACTTCCATGAGCTTTTCAAAACCGCGATGGAGATAGCCGGGTCTTGCCTCTGCCTCGACGATCGTATCACCCACTGCTTTGAGGTAAACGCTGAAGTTACCGGCAATTCCGGGGTGCTGCGGACCAATAAAGTATTCGAAG
Organism: uncultured bacterium; assembly: GCA_964571845.1. Lineage (GTDB taxonomy): Bacteria > Hydrothermota > Hydrothermia > B15-G9 > WFZT01 > WFZT01. Next base: position 2,794 of record CAZNDM010000119.1, read on the forward strand.
AACCTTTCTTCCACTTTCTGCTCCATCACTTACCTCCTCTGAATTTCTGCGGGACTTTGGTAAAGAGTTCCTTCTCGATGTCCTTCTGTCCGTAAAAGATCTCTGAGAATCTGCGCGTGTCGAAATCTTTTCTCATGGGCGGTGGTCCATCCCAGTCTTCGAGGATGAATGGGCGCAGGTTGTTGTTGCCCGGGAAGTCCACACCAAAAAATTCGTGAATGTCCCTTTCGTAGGTCTCTGCGTGCTCAAAGATGGGGCTAACCGTTTCCATCACAGGATCCTTGCGTGGAATCCTTGTTTTGACCATAACATGGACCTTGTAGGAATGTGACCACAGGTGGTAAACGAGCTCAAACTCGTCGTCCTTGATCCAGTCAACGCAGGAGATAGCGACAAAGTGGTCAAAGCCCTGAGCTTTCAGAAATGCAATCATGGGAAAGACTTTTTTGGGCTCCACATAGACTTTTATGCGTCTCTCCCTCTGGATCTCCACCTTTGCATCGTCGCCAAATGTGTCCTTAATTTTCTGCTCAACAAAAATTTCATTCTGAAGCTTCATCTTTATTCACTCCGATTTGGGCTGCTGTGTATTCTGGGATATGAAGCTCTGTTGCCTCTTTCCACTTCTTCTCTTTCTCAGCTTTAACTTCCCAGTAGATGCGTTCTGCAAGCTCTTTATTGATGCTCCACTTCCTTATGTCCATCACCCATGCCTGATTGCGTTTGTAGTACTCGAGGTTTTCGTAGTATTTTTTCCATCCGTTGAACTCTCCGCGCTCAATACCTTCTCTTAATCTGATAAATGCGTCAATGATGGACTCAGGTCTTGGCATACATCCGGCGATGTAGAGGTCAACCGGCAGGTAGAGGTCGAGCACCTTGATAGTGTTGTAGGAATCCCAGTACATTCCGCCGTTGACAGTGCAGGAGCCAAATCCAATGACCCATTTGGGATCAGCCATCTGCTCATAAGTTCTGATCACCCTTTTCAGAGTTTTAACGGTGAGGTAGCCTGTGATCAGCAGCAGATCAGCCTGTCTGGGTGTGGCCATTGGAATGATTCCAAATCTCTCCATGTCATACCTTGATGTCATGGTAGGTGGCATCTCAATGGCGCCACACCCTGTACAAAAATGGACCATCCAGAGGCTACGCCCCCGGGCCCAGTTTGAAAGTCCCTTTTTCCCGTTGTTTCCCATAAATCTCACTCCCTTAAACGAGTATTACAATGAGTCCAAGTATCCCGATAATAGCAGGATAGGACCAGTAAAATTTAAATGCCTGTCCAATTCTGAAACGCGGCATGACTGCATTGATCAATAGAGCAATGAAGAAAACGATAAAAGATTTCACAAACCACCAGAAGAGGTTGCCACCACCGAGGAACAGGTTAACAAAGAGTCCCGTCTCGAGAATTATACCGATGGAATGGTAAAGCTGGAGCATGGAGAGGTATCTTCCGCCGTATTCGACCATTGGACCGGACGCAATTTCGTGTGGTGCAATGGGCTGATCAAAAGGTTTCTCGCCGAGCATCGCCTGCATGGCAATGTCCATTGCAACTGCGGAGAGAAACAGGGGCCAGAGATTCCAGTGTGCGATCCCACCCTTCTGTGCGTTGATGATGTCCATAAACGATGCGGAATGGTTGTAAACCATAACGGCAACTGCGGAAATCACCATAACAACTTCGTAGCCGAGCATGAGGGTGAGCGCCCTTGCAATTCCTATGGCAGCATTTGGATTTCCTGAGTTACCTGCACCAAGAGCCATTCCAAGTGGAGCTATCACAAGGAGATAGAGAACCACGATGATGTCTCCCTGGAAGGAGAAAAGCGGCTTATTGCCAATGGGTATAAAGTAGAGGGACAGGAGCGCACCGGTGAATGCAAAGACCGGCCCGAGATCAAACATCACTCCGTGTGAAATCGTGTTTTTCTTTGTAAGAAGCTTGATCACATCGATAATGTTCTGGTAAAACGGAGGACCATAACGGTTGTGTATCCTCGCTGTAATCTTTCTCGCAAGTCCCATGTAAATCAACCCGATAAAAATCACGATTATCGGCATCAATATTGCCCAGAGAATCGTTTCACTCATTTTAAAACCCCCAGAAAGTTAAAATTAGTATCACAAGAAAAGTTGCGAAGTAGAAAAGGTAAATCTGCGCATCTCCGGCGAAAATCTTTCTCGCACCCTCACCAATCCAGGATATGAAGTCAGAAATCCACTTGTAAACGAGCTCCGCGCTGGTCCGATAAATGACCCTGAGCTCCCTTTCGAGGAAGATATAAAAGTTTGTTGAGTAGTGCATCTCGATCTGGTCAACCACTTCACCGGCAAAGAAGTTGTTGAGCTGGTCAACCTGATTTCTCTTGCCCGTCAGGAAGAAAATGATGAGTCCGATTACGAATGCGATACCGAAAAGTGCACCAACGATGGCAGCATTGAAGGTTCCAAGCGGTGTCGTGATCGATGTGAGCGTATAGGTCTTGAGAACCGGCAGACCAAATTTCAATGAGATATTTTCGATGTATGGGAGCACCTTACCGGGGAAAAGGCCCCAGTAGATGGCAAGTCCACCGAGTATAAGATAGGAGACGATGAATTGCCAGGGAACTTCTTTCACATCTTTGTGCTCATCATGGAGCTGTCCGAGGAAAATGGAGAAGAGAAACCTGTAACTGTAGAGAAATGCGGCAGTGGACGCAGCAAAGATCACGGCTGTGATGAAGACGAAGTTTCTTTCAATACCTGCCTCGTAGAGCAGCCATTTTGACGGAAAGCCGATTGTTGGAGGGATTCCGGCAAGTGCAAGAATGGCAATCAGTGCGAAAACGAATGTCAGAGGCATTTTGAAGATGAGTCCTCCGAGGTTGTCGAGGTCATCGGTTCCAGCTCTCATGATCACTCCTGCGACTGTGAGGAACAGGAGCCCTTTGAACACAGCGTGTGAAAGCGCGTGATAAATCGCTCCTGATACACCAAGCGATGTGCCAAGTGCAAGACCGAAGATCACATAACCGAGCTGGCTCACACTGGAGTATGCAAGGAGCTTCTTTGCCCTTTTCTGCTTCACCGCAAGCAGGGCACCTCCAAGTGCTGTGATTGCGCCAAACCACGCAATCACATAGCCAATGACATTCACTCCCGAAAGTCTTGCGACGCCATAATCAGCAAATTTTAAACTGAAAAAGAAGATCGCCAGGAAAAATCCGTAAACTCCCATCTTTGACAGGAGCCCGGAGAATATGCTCGTAAACACATCCGGTGACTCAGGGTAGGCATAGGGTGCCCATGTGTGTAGTGGCATCAGGGCAGCCTTCACTCCGAATCCAATCACAAGGAAGATCACCACTGTGAAGAGCCACCAGAATGGCACACCCACAAGTCTGTGGGTCACTGTCACAAAATCAAACGCCCCGGTCTTGGCATAGAGCATTCCAGCGGCGAGCAGGATGAAGTAGGCACCTATCACCGACCATATCAGGTACTTTGTTACTGCCTCGCGCCTCTCCATGCCACTGCCAATGAAGAGTGTGGCAAAGGAGGACCATGTCATAATTTCCCATGCCAGGAAAAAGGAAACGAGATCGCGGGACAGTGTGATAAGAGCCATAGAGCCGAGCGAAACAAGTGTCAGGAACATCAGCGTTGGAGAATTTTTATCCCAGGCTGAAAGTGTAAAGACGAATACGGCACCGAGTCCGAGAGCCATCATTCCAAAGAAAAATGAGAGTGGACCGATTCCAAAAGAAAATGTGAAATTCAGGATGCTGTAACTTTCACCAAAACCCGCCTTTCCAAGACCGTAGAAGAGATACGCCCCGTAAGCTGCAATAACAAATGTCAACCATGCGGCAAGCTTACGGGAAATCTTTCCAAGAATGTAAACAATAACAGCACCAAGAAAGTATAAACTCGCCAGTTTCACAATCATCAGAACTTACCTCCCAGAACTGCTGTAATGTAACTTCCCCTCTCAAGTAATTCCTTTGCCGCCGGATAAACAAAATGTGTGATCAGTTTTGGATAAAAACCAACAATGATGATTACGAGGGCGAGAACAGTAACCACGAATCCCGTTAAAAGTCCGGTTGAAAAATCATTCCCGCTGTAATCGCCAGAGTAAAGGGTTCTTAAAACCCTGACATAGTAAGCCACCTCGATAGCAGCTCCAGCAAGGATCAAAATTGCATAGGTGATGTATTCTGCCTTGATGATGGAGAGCACAATCAGGATCTTGCTCCAGAAGCCAGCAAAAGGCGGCATTCCGATTAATGAAAGGATCCCGATGAAGAAAAGAATCCCGATGAAAGGCTTTTTCTTTCCAAGTCCCTGCAGATCCTCGAGCTTTGATGTGCCTGCACCTGCCACCACAATTCCGAGTGTCAAGAAGAGAAGTCCCTTTGTGATCGCATGATTAAACGCCTGAAAGAGACCACCTGCAACGGTGTCGAGTGTCCCTGCACCGATGGCGACGAGCACAAGGCCCATCTGACCGATAGACGAGTAAGCAAGCAGTCTCTTGAAATCCTTCTGACGGAGAGCCGAAAGCTCACCGATCAGGAGAGTTAGAATCCCGATTATCATGATAAGGTGCCAGTAAGAAGGTGCACCGATAATTGTGTAGAAAATTCTTGCTATTCCGTAGATTCCTGCCTTTGCGATGGCGCCTGCAAAGATGGCAACCGCAGGAAACGGAGCACCTGTGTAGGCGTCGGGGACCCATCCGTTCATGGGAAACGCCTCTGCCTCCACTGCAAATCCGACAACAAAGAGGATACTCGCAGCAACAAGAACCGTGGGATCAACCTTTCCAATGCGATTCGCGATATCAGCCATGTTCAATGTCCCGAGCTGTGCATAGAGAAGCGCAATTCCGAGGAGAACCAGCGTGGATCCGAGTGAGCCGAGGAGCACATATTTAAATGCGCCCTCCACACTTCCTCCGGTTTTGGCACTTGCAGCAAGTGAATACGAGGCAATACTCGTGATCTCGAGGAAGACAAACAGGTTGAAAATATCACCCGTCATCACAATCCCTGATGCACCCATAACAGCGAGGATGAGGAGCATGTAAAATCTTTCAGCAGGCTCTGGCACCCTGTAGGACAGGATGTAAATTGCAACAAGCAGTCCCATGAACTGAATGAGCGTGGCAAGGAAAATTCCCAGCGGTCCCACTGTCAGGTTGATTCCAAAGGGTGGTTTGAATCCCGCCGTTATAACAACAATCGGGTGCTGGAGTGCGAT
>CAZNDM010000120.1:0-2872 GCA_964571845.1 uncultured bacterium
CCCCCACAAAGCAAAGCTTTGTGGGGGAGGATTAAGGAGGGGGCAAAAGAGCTGATTTTGACAGAGAAAAGCGGGTTGGGGGTTTTGTCACCCTCCCCTTTATCCCCTCCCACTTCGTGGGAGGGGCGATGGTAGGAGCAATCCCCTCCCACATTGTGGGAGGGGGACGGTTGATGTTCCCCTCCCGCAAGGCGGGAGGGGAGGTTGTAGATGATTCCTCCCACTTCGTTGATGGAAAGGCGGTTGATGATTCCATCTCACAAAACTGATGGAGAGGTTGTGGAGGACTTCTTCCGCCAATCGAGAGAGAAATTTGAGAATGATTTCTCCCCTATACAGCGGGAATATTCTGAGCAATTTCCTGCGCAATTTCGCACATCCCAAACCAACATCTGTTGACAGTTATGCCTCTAAATGTTAATTTTTCAAAAATTGAAAACGGAGGTGGATCATGAGAAGATACACTCCGCTCTACTACCTATCATCACTTGGTGCTGGCGGTCTTGCCCTCGCTTTCTGGAAATTTGGAGACATCACAAATTTCAGTCCAGTAGTTGTATTTTTTGAAATATTCTTCTGGTTGCTGTCCATAATTCTCTTTTTTATCAACCTTCCTTACTGGGTACGGGCACTAAAAGAGAACTATGATAGATTTTTCGGGATCGAAATCCCTGTCAATGGGGAGCCTTCAAACAGGATCGGTAACCCGGTTGTGAGTACCGGATGGATGGCAATGCCTGCTGCCCTTGTAATGATGTTAAATTCATCATTTGCCATCCTCCCTTCAATTATGAAGTTTCCAGTCAAACAGGCGGCTCCCTATGGCTTTATTTTCTGGTCCGTATCTTTCATCATTGCCGTTATACTTGGAGGGCAGATTCTCCTGAATACTTTTACAGTTACGGCTTCTTTGAAAGAATTCCACTTTGGTCTATTCCTTCAGCCTCTTGTGTATGGACTTCACGCCATACCTGCTGTTTCCATGTCCGGGATGCTGCCCGAACCATGGGCTGACATATCACTGCTTCTGGGCCTAACATCCTTTGGTATTGGTGGAGTGATCGGATCCCTTGCTCTTATATTTATTTTTGAAAGGTTCATGCTCTACGGCCTGCCTGAACCTGGTGTGGCACCGACATCCCTGCTCATCATGCCTTCAATAACGGTTTATACCATCTTTGTGCTCAAAACCTTGCATCTCATTTCCCATCACTTTCATGTTCATATTCACCATGTGTGGTTCATGCTCGTATCCCTGATGGGCATAGGTGTTATGGGAGCAGCCGCAACGCTCGGTCTTATCGTACTTTTTGCCTATTTCAAGCATCATGTGCCGTTTGGTCCAAGCTGGTGGTCCTTTGTCTGCCCGTTTGTGGCACTGTCGGTCCTGAGCTCAATCACTTATCAATTTGCCAACAAACATGGTCTCTTTCTCTTTGCATCTGCCTCTGCTCTCGTCGTGGTAACGATTATCTACTTCTATGTAGGGATTAAAACCATTATAGTGTTGCGGCAAAGTTAATCCAGTTTGAAAGAAACTTCAAACCTGCTTTACCGCTCTTTTCCGGGTGAAACTGGACTGCGGTAATGTTTTCTTTCTGAACACCTGATGCGAAATCAACATAGTACTCTGTTCGAGAAATGACCAGGTTATCGTCTTCAGGAACGACATAAAAGCTGTGCAAAAAATAAAAGTATTCTCCATCAGGGATACCGGCAAAAACTCCTGTCGGGCGGACTATTTTCACACTGTTCCAGCCGATTTGAGGCACCTTTCCAGTCTTGAACTTCACAACTTTACCTCTGAACACGGATAGGCCGGAAACTCCGGGTGACTCTTCGCTTTCTTCAAAAAGAAGCTGGAGTCCAAGGCAAATTCCAAGATAAGGCTTACCAGAATATATCCAGTTTAAAAGCTCATCTTTCACACCTTCAAGACTCCTAATTGCGGCACCGAAGGCACCCACGCCCGGAAGGATTATGGCACTGACCTCTTTGAAGTCTTCGGGTTTGTTTACGAAGATGGCTCTGGGTCCAAGATGTGTTACCGCCCTGTGAACAGACAGGAGATTGCCAGCACCGTAATCAACAATCCCGATCTTCATATCACCCCTTTTGTGCTCGGGATTTCATCCAGTCCGGGTAATATTTCCACGGCTTCTTTCACAGCTTTTCCAAATCCCTTGAAAATCGACTCAATTATGTGGTGCGTATTGTATCCTCTGATTACATCAATGTGGAGCGTACATCCGAGACCTCTAACAAAACCGTGGAAAAACTCGCGGACGAGCTCTGTTTCGAAATTTCCCAAGCGTGGAATTTTGAATTCATATTCAAAATAAAGGTACGGTCTTCCTGAAATATCGCATGAAACGAGAGAAAGTGCTTCATCCATGGGAAAAAAGAAGAAACCAGCCCTTTTGATGCCCTTCATGTCACCCACAGCTTCTTTGAAAGCCATTCCGAGAGTGATCCCTGTATCCTCGACCGTGTGGTGAGAATCAACATGAAGGTCTCCTTTTGCCAAAATTTTCAGATCAAATAGTCCGTGTCTGGCAAAATTTTGGAGCATGTGATCAAAAAAACCGATACCTGTTTCAATCTCTGCTTTTCCCCTGCCTTCGAGGGCGAGCTCTACACTTATTTCAGTTTCAGCTGTTTTCCGCGTGACCTTTGCTGTCCTCATCTGGACTCCTCCAGTTTGGGCATTCATTTTAAATGTAAATTTATTCAAATTCAACCTGGAGCGTTGAGAGTGTACGAATAATTGTCCATGATCATCGCGCCCTTTTACTTTGTGTCAAATTTTTGTATTTCCGTTTTCGAGAAGACCCACCTGCAATCTCTCTTCCTGCTAAGTTGAGTATTCACC
>CAZNDM010000121.1:0-9079 GCA_964571845.1 uncultured bacterium
GAAGAGGTTTGGGGGAGGATTGAGGAGGGGGCAGAAAGTGCTGATCTGACAGGGAAAAGCAAAAGGGTGGTCTTTTTGCCCTCCCCTCAATCCCCTCCCATTTCGTGGAAGGGGAGGTTGTAGGTGACCCCTCCCACTTCGTGGGAGGGGAGTTTGTGGGTGACCCCTTCCGCACATCGGGAGGGGTGGTTGTAGGAACTTCCTCCTACTTCATGGGAGTGCAGCTTGGGTGTGAACTCACGCACAACAGGAGAGGCTGTGGATAAGGATCACCTTACAACTCCATCCCCACTTCGTGAGGAAAGCCCCAAACCTTTCCTCCACTTCGCAGGAAGATACTCTCAAACCACTCCCCCACTTAGCGAGAGGAAACCCTCAAACCCCTCCCCACGCCTCGTGAGGTGAAACTCCAAACACCTCCCCGAACCTCGAAGAGGTTTGGGGGAGGATTGAGGAGGGGGCAGAAAGTGCTGATCTGACAGGGAAAAGCAAAAGGGTGGTCTTTTTGCCCTCCCCTCAATCCCCTCCCACTCCGTGGGAGGGGAGTTTGAGTGTGACCCCTCCCGCAAACGGGAGGGAGATTTGAAGTGATCCTCCCACTTTGTGGAAGGGGTTTGATGGAAATCCTCTTCAACAAGCGGTAGGGAGATTGGTAGTGGCCCCTCCCACAAGCGGGAGGAGAGATGAGCGTGTAATTCTCCTGTAAGTGGGATGGACTTTGCGGCGGTCCACACCGCTGTGTTAGAGAACACCAGCAGAGGATTCTCTCACGGGTGGATAGGAAAGATGCAACAAATAAATCTTCTTACAATGAGGAAGTTCGAAAAATCAAAGATGAGGGCGCCGCGCGAAGCGCGGCGCCCTCATCACCTTTTCAACCCCTTCAACATCTTTCACCAAAAGCACAAACTGTCAGTCCACCAGCAGTTTCACCCACTCATCCCTTCAACATCTGCCTTAACACATAGTTCAGAATACCACCATGCTTGTAGTACTCCACCTCAATCGGCGTATCCACGCGTGCAATCACATTGAATTTAACCTCTTTCCCGTCCTCCTTTACTGCTGTTACCTCAAGCTTCTTTCCAGGAGTCAAACCATCCTTGATCCCCCTGATGTGATAGATTTCCCTGCCGTCAAGGCCAAGTGTCTCTTTATTCTCACCCGGCATAAACTGGAGAGGCAAGACCCCCATACCAACAAGATTGCTTCTGTGTATCCTCTCAAAACTCTCTGCAATAACCGCCTTCACTCCCAGCAGCATGGTGCCTTTTGCAGCCCAATCGCGGGAGCTACCGGAACCGTATTCCTTACCAGCAATTACAAGCAATGGAGTCCCGTCTTCCTTGTATTTCATTGCAGCATCATAGATTGTCATTACCTCACCTGTCGGTAAATAAATCGTCCAGCCACCTTCCTTACCTGGCACGAGCTGGTTTCTCAACCTTACATTGGCGAATGTTCCCCTCATCATAACTTCGTGGTTTCCACGCCTTGAACCGTAAGTATTGAATTCCTCGGGCTTTACGCCCTTTGAAAGCAGGTACTTGCCCGCCGGACTATCCACGGGAATTGGACCCGCAGGAGAGATGTGATCGGTCGTTATCGTATCGCCAAGCAGAGCCAGGACCCTTGCGTTGAGAATATCTTCGGGCTCAGGCACCTCAGGCGTCAGATCCTTGAAGAACGGTGGTTCCTGAACATACGTTGAATCAGGATCCCAGTTGTAAAGCTCGCTACTTGTAACCTGCAGGCTCTTCCACCTTTCGTCTCCCTCAAACACACTGCTGTACTTTTCTTTGTACATATCAGGTGAAATGACGGATTCGATCAGTTCGTTCACCTCTTTCGTGGAGGGCCAGATGTCTTTCAGGTAAACCGGCTCATTATTTGGATCATAGGCAATAGGTTCATTGTAAAGATCAATGTCAAAGGTCCCGGCAAGGGCATAGACCACGACCAGTGGAGGAGACGCAAGGAACGCCGCTCTCACAATTGGACTCACCCTGCCTTCGTAATTTCTGTTACCGCTCAGAACTGCGGCTGTAACGAAGTTGTGTTTGACAATAGCGTCAGCGACCTCTTTCCTCAATGGACCACTATTTCCTATACATGTCGTACATCCAAAACCAACGACATGGAATCTCAAAGCCTCAAGATAGGAGAGGAGACCCGCCTTTTTCAGGTAGTCCACAACTACCTTGGAGCCCGGAGCAAGGCTTGTTTTTACATGTGGAGGAACCGAGAGACCTCTCTCAACGGCTTTCTTGGCCACAAGTCCGGCTGCAAGCAACACGAACGGATTTGATGTGTTCGTACAGCTCGTTATTGCGGCTATAGCAACTGAACCGTGTCCGAATTTTGTTTTTATACCGTCAATTTCAAGGTCAATTGCCTCTTTTTCAGGCTCTTTAATTTCTTTTCCGATGAAATAACTGATCGAGTCTCTGAACGCCTTTTTGGCATCCTTGAGGAGCACCTTTTCGTGAGGTTTCTTGGGTCCTGCGACAGTGGGTTCCACGGTGGACATATCCAGCTCAAGGACATCTGTGTACTGAATTTCGTTTGAAAGGGCTGTGTCAAACATACCCTGCTCCTTGAGGTAAGCCTCGACAAGTGCAACCTGCTCATCGCTTCTTCCTGATTTCTTAAGGTATTTCAGGGTAATTTCGTCAACGGGGAAGAGATTCACAGTGGAGCCACATTCAGGCGCCATATTGGCAACGGTTGCCCTATCCTCAAGCCGGAGGCTCTTAACACCGGGGCCAAAGAACTCAACGAACTTGCCGACAACACCTTTATCCCTGAGCATTCTGACAATTGTGAGGATAAGGTCAGTTGCCGTTGCGCCGTCCGGCAGCTCGCCTGTGAGTTTGAATCCGATAACTTCAGGAATCAGCATGTAAATGGGCTGTCCAAGAACTGCTGCCTCCGCCTCAATGCCTCCAACGCCCCAGCCGAGAACACCAAGTCCGTTGATCATGACTGTGTGCGAATCGGTTCCGACAAGTGTGTCAGGATACGCTCTTCCATCTTTAGCCATAATTACCTTGCCAAGATACTCAAGGTTAACCTGATGTATAATTCCTGTTCCCGGAGGCACAACTCTAAAGTTGGCAAAAGAGTTCTGTGCCCACTTGAGAAGTGTGTATCTCTCCCTGTTTCTTCTGTACTCAAAGTCGAGGTTTTTCATGATGGCGTAAGATGTACCAAAGAAATCCACCTGAACCGAGTGGTCAATTATGAGGTCAGACTGGATTATGGGATTTACTTTTTTCGGATCTCCACCGAGTCTTGCCATTGCGGATCTCATGGCAGCAAGATCAACGACTGCGGGAACGCCCGTGAAGTCCTGCATAACAATTCTGGCTGGCATGAAGGGAATTTCCTCACGATCTTTCATCTTCGGCGACCAGTGCAGAATCTTCTTCACATCATCGTCAGTTATGTGCAGTCCGTCTGTATTTCTGACGATATTTTCAACCAGAATTCTGATGGAAAAAGGCAGCCTGGAGACATCAACGCCAAGTGCCTCGCCCACCTTTTTTACATCATAAAACTCATACTCTCCAAAAGGAGTTTTCAGTTTACTCAAAGCCAATTTTTTTAGCTCATTGCCCATGCTAAATACCTCCCAGGCGATTTTTTTGAATTATAAAGCAAAATTTTGATACCAACCATGAGGTTCAACCCCTGGTCGGGAATAAAAAATCAACAAAAGAGATCGGACAGTTACTTAAAGACGCTCCTCCTGCCTGAGGTAGGGAGTGGTGGGAAATGTGTAGTTACAGTATGCACACTTGTAAGGAGTCTTCTCCATAAAAAATACATTACCGCACTCAGGGCACCTGTATTCAGAGACATTCTCTCCCATCTCAAGGACAACCTCTGTTAAACCGCTCCTACAGAGCGGACAGTACAGTGGATCATCCTGATCAATAGGTACCCATACAACTGTTCCGCATCCTTTACATTCAAAACTTTTAAGTTCCATTAAACTCCCTCTTGATTTCAAGATAGGATTTTACCGGGTCATCCGAATGGGTTATAGGTCTCCCTACAACGATGTAATCGAACTTGTTCTGGCGGGCAAAAGACGGAGTTACGACACGGGACTGGTCCTCCTTTCCCTCAACTTTTGGTCTTATTCCGGGAACAAACACGCGAACATCAAAAAGCTTTTTGATTAAAGGAGCTTCCTGGCCCGAAAGGACGATGTTTTTACCACCAATCTCGACAAAAGCCTCAACCATCCTTTTGACTGTCTCTTCGAGATCTGAGCTGTAAAGACGCTGAAATTCTTCCTTCCCAATGCTTGTAAGCACGGTTACTCCAATGATCTCTATCCTTCCTTCAGCCGCATCGAGTGCAGCCCCTGCCATCTCCTTCCCTCCTGAAAGGTGAATAGTAACAAATTTAACTTCGAGATTCCTCAACGATTCGATTGTCTTGCCAATGACAGAGGGGATGTCGTGAAGTTTCATGTCGAGAAAAATCTCAACACCCAGATCCCTTATCTCACCCACTATTGCCGGACCGTACATCGTAAAGAGTGGAAGTCCGATTTTGAATATCCTGGCGTGTTCCTTCAGGGTTTTTACCCAATGGATTGCCTCATCCCTGTTATTTGTATTCAGGGCAACTATTATCTCACCCATAATTTTCAATTACCTCTTTCACCGAGATTTTGTTTCTTTCTTTAATGTCGTTTTTAATTTCTGACGCAAGTTTGATTAAAAACTCATCGAGCCTGTCTGCGGGCTTTTCCGGGACTGGAAAGTCAATTATACCAGCATATTCAATCATGTCTCCAAGCGAGATTTTTGACGGTGGTTTGACGGGCAAGTAACTCCCATCTATTTGCTCAAGAATCTTTTTTTCGACGAAGACATCGAGGATAACCTTTAACTCGTACGGTGATGTATGAAGGGTTTCTGCAAGGGGTTTAAGTGGCGTGGCTCCTCTACCCTTCTCAAAATTCTCGCAGATTATCAGAAAGGCTTTCAATTTTTTGTAATTCGTTATTTTGTCCTCATAGATCAGCTCTGGCCATTGAAGAGTCGCGGTTATTTCTGCTCCCAGAAGGACGAGCAACCAGAAAAAGTACATCCAGATGAGGAAAATGATGATAACGGACATCGTGCCGTAAATGTGTTTGTAAGCCGCTTTTGTCGTAACATACCAGTCAAAAATCTTTTTTGAAAGCTCCCAGGTGATACTCGTGAATCCACTGCCTATCAGGGCAGGTTTGAAATTTACATCAATGTAAGGAAGGTAATAGTACATGATGAAAAAGGCTGCCCAGGCGAGGAATACAGGAGAGAGGAGGATAAAAATCTTCGTAACTATTGGCAGATGGAAAAATCTCGCACTTCCAAATTTTTCTGTCAATCTCGCTGAGACATAGAACGAAAGACCAAGCAGTAGCGGGGTGAGTGTCAGGAAAGCCCAGAAGGAGGCGAATTTCTGCCCCCATGGCCTTTTACCTTTCACGGACCAGATGTCATTGAGGGCAACCTCTATGGTATCTATGATGAAAACTGAACCTATGACCAGAAAAATTAATCCAAATATGCTCAATGTCGCAGTATTTCCAACAAAATTCTGGATGTATTCCTGAATTTTTGCCGCAGAAGAGGGTAAAAAATTATTGAAAATAAACCTCTCCACCTGTTCCCTGAAATTTTTGAATGCCTCAAATGAGGAGAACAGTGAAAAGGAAATGGCAGTTATCGGTACAAGCGAAAACAGGGTGGCATACGACAGAGCGGATGCCCTGGAAAAACATCCATCCCTGTTGAATTTCTTCAGTACACCCCACAGGTAATTAAAAAAAGGTTTGAGTGAATTACTCATTATCAGAGCGAAATGTTCTCTCCTGTTTGTCTCGAAAAGATGTGGATCCTCTCCAGATAAAAATAGACTTTCAGCACACTGCCACTTTCAGGTGGGTTAAATGGAGGCACACGGGAGATAAAACTTACACCAGACCGGGTTCGGTAATAGATGAGAATCTCGTTACCCAGTGTTTCTACAAAATCTACAGTTGCATTCATGACAGGTGCCATCTTGGGATTTTTGAGATCGTTCTCACTCCTGATGTCCTCAGGCCTGATCCCAAAAGTTACCTCTTTCTCAAAACGGGCTTTAACCCTTTGAGAAACTTTCTCAGGCAGCTCAATGGAGAAATCCGGACTTTGAAAGACAATTTTTCCGGATTCTTCTTTCAGCTCACCTTCAAAGAAATTCATGGGCGGCGAGCCAATGAAACTTGCAACAAACCTGTTTCTCGGGTAATGATAGAGAGATAGAGGGTCATCAATCTGCTGAATAACACCGTCGTTCATCAGGATTATCTTGTCTCCCAGTGTCATTGCCTCAACCTGGTCGTGTGTAACATAAATTGAGGTCGCCTTTAGCCGTTTGTGCAGCTTTGCAAGCTCAGCTCGCATGTGAACCCTCATTTTGGCGTCGAGATTGGAAAGTGGCTCGTCAAAGAGAAAAACATCCGGATTCCTGACAATAGCTCTACCAAGAGCCACTCTTTGACGCTGACCTCCAGACAATTCCTTGGGCTTCCTGTCAAGCAAATGATCAATAGCAAGTATCCTCGCTGCTTCCTTCACCCGCCTGTCTATCTCATCTTTTGGCACCTTCCTCATCTTCAATCCAAAAGCCATGTTATCGTAAACTGTCATGTGAGGATACAGAGCATAATTCTGAAAAACCATGGCGATGTTTCTATCTTTCGGTGGTACATTGTTCACGAGTCTGTCTCCAATGTAAATTTCTCCGCTTGTAACCTGCTCAAGTCCTGCAATAAGTCTGAGTGTGGTCGTCTTACCACAACCAGATGGCCCCAGAATTACGGCAAACTCGTGGTCCTCCACGACAAAAGAGACATTGTCAACTGCCACCACACCGTTGAATCTCTTTGTAACATTTTTCAGCTCAACTCTTGCCATACTCTCCTCTCAACAGGTGATCGAGAACTTTAACGAGTGTGTCCTTTAACTGGCGTCTATCAACAACCATGTCAATCATTCCATGTTCCAGCAAAAATTCAGAAGTCTGGAAACCTTCGGGCAAATCTTCACCAATAGTCTGCTTTATAACTCTTGGACCTGCAAAGCCGAGAAGGGCTTTGGGCTCTGCTATAATCACATCTCCGAGGGCTGCGAAAGACGCCATCACACCACCCATTGTTGGATCAGAAAGCACTGAAATAAAGGGAATTTTCGCCTCTTCGAGCAAAGTCACGCCAACCGTGGTCTTCGCCATCTGCATCAGCGAAAAAATCCCCTCATGCATCCTCGCACCACCACCGGAAGAGGTTACTGAAATCAGAGGCACTCCTTGTTCCTTTGCTGCCACTGCCGACCTGTAGAATATCTCGCCGTAAACCGATCCCATGCTTCCACCAAGAAACCCAAAGTCAGTGACGAAAAGGACAACTCCATGCCCTCCGATTTTTCCGGTACCGGCAATGGCTGCCTCCCGTAATCCCGTCTTTTTGCGGGATTTCTCAAGCTTCTCCTTGTAATCCGGGAAATCGAGTATGTCAACAGGCTCAAGGTGTTCACCAATCTTGGACTCAAAATCTCCACCGTCGAGCAAAATCCTGACAAAATCCTTTGCCCTTATCCTGAAATGATAGTTACAAACAGGGCACACATGGAGATTTTTTTCAAGCTGGTTTCTGTAAATTATCTCTCCGCAGGACGGACATTTAACAAATATGTCCTTCGGAACATCCCGCTTTTCTATCTTGATTTCCTTTTTCTTACGACGGAATAACATGGTGGAAATTATACTTTTTTGATTAACCGCCTGTCAAATCAATAAAGGAGGCTTTTAAGGATTTACTTCGAGGTAGAATTCAAAGAATCAGGATAGTCTCTTGAGCCTGACACCGAAGAGGTTCGGGTGATCACCTGATAATTTCCTCATTCATACACTCCTGAAGTGTGAAGTGTTTACAGATACCATTCGCCCTTACGCAAGGGACTTTTCTTTAATCTCTCTCCTACTTCGCAGGAGAAAACCAAACTCCTCCCCTGAACCTTGTAGAAGTTTGGGAAAAATCAACCCCTTCTCCATTTGGCGGGAAGATACTCTCAAACCCTTCCCCCGCTTAGCGAGAGGATACCCTCAAACCCCTCCCACGCCTCGTGAGGGGAAACTCCAAACCCCTCCCCCGGACCTCGTAGAGGTTTGGGGGAGGATTAAGGAGGGGGCAAAAAGAGCAATTCTGACGGGAAAAGCAAAAGGGTGGTCCTTTACCCTCCCCTCAATCCCCTCCCGCAAGCGGGAGGGGAGGTTGGAAGTGACCCCCCGCAAGCGGGAGGAGAGTTTGGATGTGACCTCTCCCGCACATTGGGAGGAGAGGTTGTGAGTGAACTTCCGCAAGTTGGGAGGGGGTTGGATGGGAACTTCCACGAAGCGGGGAGGTTGGAAGTGACCCCTCCTGCACAGTGAGAGTGGAGTTTGGGTGTGAACTCACGCACAACAGGAGAGACTGTAGGGAAGGATCAACTTATAACTTATTCCTCCGCTTCGTGGAGGGAAACACCAAACCCCTCCCCCGAACCTCGAAGAGGTTTGGGGGAGGATTAAGGAGGGGGCAAAAAGAGCTGATCTGACAGGGGAAAGCAAAAAGTGGTCTTTCTGCCCTCCCCTCAATCCCCTCCCGCAAGCGGGAGGGGAGGTTGTAGATGACCCCTCCCACTTCGTGGGAGGGGAGGTTGGAAGTGACCCCCCGCAAGCGGGAGGAGAGTTTGGATGTGACCTCTCCCGCACATTGGGAGGAGAGGTTGTAAGACGACGATCCTCCCCAAATCAAAGCTTTGGAGAGGGGTTGTCGAGAATGCTTAAACACCTTGCAGATCAGCAAATGGAGGGGCACTTACCCATCTCCTTTTCCACGTATGGGAGGGGTCACACTCAAGCTCCCCTTCCACTCCGTGGGAGGGGATTGAGGGGAGGGTGAAAAGACCACCCTTTGCTTTTCCCTGTCAGATCAGCTCTTTTTGCCCCCTCCTTAATCCTCCCCCAAACCTCTTCGAGGTTCGGGGGAGGG
>CAZNDM010000122.1:0-5130 GCA_964571845.1 uncultured bacterium
AAGCCTCGGCGACTACACGGGCTTCCTCCTCTCCAAGCTTGTCTTTGAGTATCCTATAAACTTCAATTACTTTACTCATTACTGGTATTTTAAAGGTTTATTAGAATTTGACAAGGTTTCCACCTTTTCTTAATTTCCTTCTATCAAAGAGAAGATTCTTTATTTCCCCTCCATCATTTATCGAAAAGATTTTAGTAACGAGATGTGACTAAAAACAAATAAAAATTGAAACAAAAAGCAGCCTCCGGCCACATAAGGGAATGATTTTTCCTTCTTCATAGCATAATACGGGCAGAGGGGACCCCGACTAAATCCCTTTGAATCCTCCCCCCTGCCTTGTCGAGAGCTGAAACCATTATATATTACTACCTATCAAACTGTAAAGTGTGTACTATAAGTTTTTATAACTTCATGACTTATAGGATAGGATTGAATCTAATATCTACCATTATTATCTTAACTCCAAGAACTTAAAACTCTCCAGCAAATCTCCGGGGAAATTTTGCACAGCGTTACGCAAAACAACGGAATTATCTTACTTTTAATCTTTCATAAACCTGCCGCAGTCTGAGAGGATAGTTGGTGAAAATTCCGTCCACCCCCATCTTTATCAGTTGGACCATTCTCTCAACCCGGTCAATCGTCCAGACATGAACAACAAGCCCCTTTTTGTGAGCCGCATTCACAAATCCATCAGTGACAACCTTTAGTTTCCCGTACTCCAGTGGGACCTGCAAAGCGTCTCCTCCTGGTCTGTACAATCCCGTAAGTCCAAGTTTTTGAAGAATATAAAAAAACGTTACCTCCCTTTTTGACAAACCTGTAGCTACTTCGGGAGCCAGCTCTCTGAATCTCTTTATGCTGGAATAAGAAAAAGACGAGACAATCGTCAAATTCTCTCTCCTGTACTTCTTTATCAATCGAACAAGCTCTTTTTCAATGTCCCTACCGGATCTTTTGATCTCAATATTGATCACAACTCCAGGGAAATGCTGAAAGACTTCTTCAAGTGTCAGGATTTTCAACCCTTTTCCCCGAAACGGATATGTTTCCCCATCCTTTGTAAACCAATATCCAGCATCAAGTTTTTTCAATTCGGCGAGGGTGAAATCTTCGATTTCACCCTCGCCGTTCGTCGTTCTTGATAACTCATCATCATGAAAAACAACGATAACCGAGTCTCTCGTCATATGAATATCAAGCTCGAGCGCATTTGCTCCCTCGCTCAATGCATACTTAAACGCCGGTAGCGTACTCTCAGGATACTCCCCGCTCGCCCCTCTGTGTGCAAAAATCAAAAACCTGTTCTCTCTAAATATAGGTTTCCTCTCTATCTGTGTATAACTCGACAACACAAGGGAAAAAATCTGCAGGACGATGTAAACAACCACACCACCGATCAAAAATCTCATAGTCAGAATTCTTTATAAATTCTGCCCAGGGAATGACCAGGCATGCTGATCGTTATATCAAGAAAATAGCCAAACGGGGTCTCATAAACTTCGTATCCCACACTCTGGAGTCTTTCGCGTGCCCTGGACAGAATTTCACGGGAAAAATCAGGTGATGCCTTGCTCGATGAAAGGTGGGCAAAGGAATGCAATAAAACCCTCTTCGTCCCGAGCTTTCCACATAGCCACTTTATATTTTTGATAAGATTTGTTACAACTTTACCCGATTTTTCCTCATCCTCTTTTTCTACATGAATAAATGCCATCACAAGATCTTTAAAATCACCTGGCGCAGGCGAAGATTCCGCATTCTCCAACCCTTTTTGTGCAGGTTTATACGAAACTCTGTCAGCATGAACCAGTATTACTCTCATTATTCGCTCCTTCCTTGATTTTGACTAAATTATATAATGCCTCATTGGCTGGCATTTCAATTCCCAAACTCCTGCCAAGTTTGACAATATAGCCTGTTATGTAGTCATTTTCAGTTCTTCTACCATTTTCAATATCCTGCAACATGGACGACCTGTTCTTTTGCGTCATTATGAGGACGCGTCTAACCTCATTCAAAGGACTATCAACAAGAAACTTGATATTGAGTGAAGAAGCAAGCAACTCAATCTCATTCACAACTCTTTCAACTATACGAAAAAACCTCTCCTCAAGAAGTCTTCCGTTTTCTGCCTCGATTACACCCGTCAAAGGATTCACAGCCGCATTAACAACCGCCTTTGTCCAGAGAACCGAGCTATAGGAGGGATGATAGCTGATCCAGTCAAGTTTCAGCCAATCTGGTAAAGTCTGACCTTTTTCAAACGGCGCAAGAACCGTATCACCATGCGCATTTGTGACATAGACAACGTTCTTTTCTTTTCTGAAGCCCCCGTTGGTGGTTACTCCAAAGAAAACTCTATTGCGAGGAATATTAAGGTTAGAAACAATTTCAACATGCCCGAGCCCATTTTGCATAAATATGAGAAGATCAAAATCAACGGATCTGGACAAAACATAATCAAGTGCACACCTCAACTGATAGGCTTTAACTGTGAAAAACACTGCATCAAATTCACCTTCGAGATTATCTCTGTGGAAAAACCTCCTCCTAAGCACCCTGGTTGAACCATCTGGGAATACAAGCTTTATGCCGGATAGTTCCTCCACCCTCTTACGATCTGGATGAAAAAAACTCACATCAAAACCGCTCTCTGAGAGAAGAAATCCCATTATACTCCCTATAGCTCCAGGACCCACAATTAGGGCGTTCATCTCGAAATGACTTCGTAAATTTCTTGACCCCTCGACCGGGGCGGACTGGTTACAAGAGAAATTCCGATAAATAGGAGGGTTGAGACCAAAAGACCCCAGATCGCCGGATGCCAACCGTGGAGATTGAAACCGGGATTAAAAAACTTAAGCACTACAAGCACAAGAACACCAGAAATCATGGAAACATAAGCTGCCGGTGCAGTTGCCCTTTTCCAGTAAAGAGCCCCTATCATTGCTGGTAAAATCTGCAATGTGCCTGCAAAGGAGAGGATTGAAAGCTGAACTATTAACCTTGGGGGATTCAGAGAGATGAAAAATACGATAACAGACAGCGCTATAACCACAAATCTATTAATGGACAGCTTCTCCTTCATGGAAAGCTGACCCTTTCTTTCTATAACAATATCGCGTGTGAAAAGGGAGGACAATACAAGAAGCTGTGAATCAATAGTTGATAGGGCAGCAGCAAAAACCGCCATAATACCTATAATCATAAGCACAGGAGATAGCTCTGAAAGAACTTTTCCAAGCACCATGTCGCCACTTTTCAAAGCAGGCCAGACATACGCCCCACCAATTCCAAGAATCAATGAGGGGAATAGGACAAAGGATGCAAAAACTGCCATTCCGATCATTGACTTTTTGAGAGTGGGCAGGTCCCTTGCTATGAAATACCTCGTTGTGAGTTGAAATTGTGTTGCCGGCATTGCAAAAATCATTATAAAGAATGAGATGAGCATCTGTGTTGTAAACAACCCCTTTGGACCTGGAATTGTGAGGAGTTCTTTTTTGACTGCATAAACTTTCTCAAACATTGAGGCAAGACTTCCAAAGTGCTTACCAAGGAACCAGAAACTAACTGCGTAGGCGCCAACAAAAAGGGTGAGACCGAGAATTGCGTCTGTCCAGGCAATGGCTCTCATTCCCCCTGTTTCAATGTAAACAATTGTGGCGATCAGGGCTATTACAAGTCCAACGAGGTAGGGTATCCCAGCAGCACTCTGGAGCAGTTTCGCAATTCCTATAGCCTGAATGGACATGTATGGGAGAAGAAAGAGAAACTGGATAATGACAGCCACAACAAGGGTTAAATAGGATTCGTATCTCTCTCCGAGGAACTGGGCAGGAGTTACAAAATGAAACTCGCGGCCAGCTTTCCATATCCTGTAACCCACAAGTGGGACCATCAAAGCCATAAATGTGTCCACAACCGCGATAAATGTCCAGGAGCCAATTCCGTGCGTGTAGAAAAATCCCGGCATTCCAACGAGTGTGAAGGCAGAAAACAGTGTGGCACTGAATGTTAGAAATGTAATGATCCAGCCGATGTTTCTACCTGCAACATAAAATTCTTCTATATTTCTTTTTGAAATGAATCTTGCCCGCGATGATACCCATGCACTAATTCCAATCAGGATGACTATCGCTAAAATGGCGTAAAATGTAATCATTTTTTACCCTCCGGATTCCAGGTTAGAGCGTATAACACAACAAGGATCAACAGAATAAGCGTAAAAAGCAACAACCAGAAGAGATTGTAGGGAAAACCCAGAATAAAGGGCTCAATCTTGTGTGGTTTCACAATTATTGGCAAATAGATTAGCATCCACAGAATGACCAGCAAAATTTTTATCATATCACACCTCCGGGAGCTCGTTAAGGTAGAAAATATTATAACATCTCAAAAGAAAATGTCAGCAGGTTTAAAAATTATAGGGGTTCGTAGAAATTTCAAGAAACAGGTACCTACTCCAGAATAGAACAAAATGGAAGAGAAATAACTTAATTTTACATCACACATAATCAGTGGATGTCTCACTATCTGTTAAATGATGCCATCAAATCACGACTGGATTTTCATCAATATCGGTTGGTTCAGCATAGGATGCAACTTCCTTTATTGACGACACTCATTCAAAACCGCCCCAGATAATTAAGGGAAATATTGGTTTAAGGGAGTTGAAAAAATAAATAATCACATTCTTTCTCACTTCTCGGAAAAACTACTTCTATTTCCTCTCTTTCCCGAAGAGAAATCCACCCAGAGTCTTCTCTTTCATCCTGCGGAGGGGTTCAATCATAATCCCCCCGCTATGCGAGATGGTTTATCCACAGAATCTTCTCCCGTACAGCTGGAAACTATCCGTAATCTCCCCTTCCGTTTACGGAAGACTCATCACCATCTCCCCTCCCGCTTGCGGGAGGGGATTAAGGGGAGGGTAACAAAAGCTCCTACCG
This sequence comes from uncultured bacterium, assembly GCA_964571845.1. GTDB lineage: Bacteria > Hydrothermota > Hydrothermia > B15-G9 > WFZT01 > WFZT01. The sequence goes on from CAZNDM010000122.1 coordinate 4,956, forward strand.
CTTCTCCCTGTCATATCAGCTCTTTCTGCCCCCTCCTTTGTCCTCCCCCGCGAGGCAGGGGAGGAGAGTAATAGGTGATCCTCCCCCACTGCACAAAAATGCTGTGGGGGAGGGGTTTTAAGGAGCCTCTCCGCACTGCGGGGGAGAGGTTGTTTAATACCTTTCACCATAGCTT
>CAZNDM010000123.1:0-21198 GCA_964571845.1 uncultured bacterium
AGGTCCAGAGGGATTTGAGCTTCTCCGCCAGCTTATCGATGTTTTGAATAAGGCTGGTGTAGGGAAGGTTGCACTTGGTGCATCCCGTGTTGCCGTTGATAGTGGCTGGATTGATCACTCTCACCAGGTTGGTCAGACAGGTAAGGTGGTGGCTCCCAAACTGTACATGGCATTCGGCATTTCAGGAGCGATCCAGCATCTTGCAGGTATGAGGACATCGAAGGTTATAGTAGCGGTCAATAAGGACCCTGAGGCTCCGATCTTCAAGGTAGCGGATTACGGAATTGTGGACGATCTCTTCAAGGTGGTACCGGAATTGATAAAGGAATTGAAAGAGATTTATAAAGTGGAATAAAAGAAGGGGCGGGGGCGGGCGAGTCTGACGACTCGCCCGCCCCCGCCCCTTCTTTTATCTCAAATCGTAATCCTCAAGCTCTGAAATATCCTCTATACCCTGATAAATATCCCTGACTTTCGCAATTCCAATGTTGTCAACAATGTAATAGTAGGTGTATGTAGTCTCAGCATAAGTTGCATTGTTCCAGCTATAAGTTGTGATACTCCTCATCTCCATTTCGGCTGATGACTCAAAACTTCCGGCAGGAACAGTAATACTTGACGACCCGAGGATCCTGGCGGTGATCGTCAGGGTGTAAAGTGTATCGGATTCTGTGTAAACAACCCAGCTATCACCTGTATTCAAAGGGACTTTGAGAAATTTCATAAGTGTAGAGCCCTGCATTCCGTTTTCGTCGTAAATGTAAATATAATCTCCGTCTCTATAAACATAGGAAGTGTCGATGTCACCTTCGTCAGTTGAAACTGCTACATAGGCATCATGTCCGTTCACAACCTGTGTACCAACTATTCTTGTTGTATCTCGTGTTGTGTCTGGTTTTGAACCTCTTTCAAAATTTATGTACATCCACTGGTTTCCAACAGAAAGGGGTAAAGGGTTTGAAATGGAAACACTGCCACCCCCACCGGGTTCCGTTGTCTGTTTTCCACAGCTCGCCACAATCAGTGCGAGTATTACTGGTAGGACAAATTTCTTCATTTTGGGATTTCCTCCTGTTTTCGAAAGTATATACCTATACCGTGTAAAAAACTACCACTGTAACTCCGTGGCGCTGGCAGGGGTGGTTTTCGAGGCTCAGTGTTGTGCCACTCTCCTATCCCTTCTCAATCTCCTTTTTGTAAACGCTTCTCTAAAGTGATTTATCAGAAATTTTCTATCGAGAGGGGTTTCTTTGGGGAGATTGAACCACTCTCTTGCCTTGATGTAAATGTTTCTAATCTGATGTTCAACTGTTTTTGGTGATTTTCCAAATTTTCTTGCAATCTGACTTGATGAAGCCGCTCTTAAAACTATTTCTCTCAGGACTTTTCTCTCATTGGGAGAGAGTACAGAGCGGAGAAAACCATTTATAGCCCATTTTCTTGGAGTTTTACACACCTGATAAAAAATTTCCTCACCGGAAATATATTTAACAGGTCCTCCCCACATGACAACGGGGATTCTCTTCAGCTCGTCCTGCTCACAAATCAGGACTTCATCGTTTGGTTTCAGAACAAACTGAAGTGCTGATAGAACATTTGCAAGACTGGAAGGTTTGAGATCATCTGAAATTACATAATAAAACTTATCACCTTCTATTTTTGTCAGGATATTTACAAGTTCGGGTATAGAAAAAGCCTTTACCACAATATGAGAGTCTCCATCATTTCCATTAGATCCAGGATGCACAAACACGACCTCATCCACACTCCCCTCCTCCAGCAATTTTACGACCGGCTTGTTTTTATCGTAGAAGATGACCTTAACAGTCCTCATGCTACTACCTCCTGTTCTTTTTCATCCAACCTGCCTCCACAAATGAATCGCCTCAAAAGAGTGTGGAAAAACGCTTTTTAAAAGGTTGTTTATCCTGAAAAAAATCTCCCCGCTGGCACGGGATTTCACAAAGTGAATTATTGCCTCAGGTATAAGAAAAAGTGCTTTTGTGAATGGGGATATGTAATGTGATGGATTGTAATTAACTAACCCTCTCAAAATTCCCTCCTCACAAATTTGACATATTATAAACATTTAAGTTTTATTTTGCAATTGCCAAAGTTATAAAATTGTAGCAAATTAGAACCGTTTATTACAGGAGACCAATCTTGGAAAGCGATTTTGTGAGGAAAAATCTACAAATTCAACTCCTGCATGTATGCAGGGATACTTACTCTTCTTCCCCTCTCTTTTAACAGAGTTTGAAAAGCCTCCTGCGATTCTGACTCCCCGTGAACGAGAAGAAATTCTGGATCTGCAAATTTTTCTGTCCAATCCAGTAAACCGTCCCTGCCGGCATGAGATGAAAAACCATTGATAGTGTATATGCGTGCACGAACTCTGACCTCTTCCCCATAAATGGTAACTTTTTCCTTGCCTTCGATTATTTCTCTCCCCAGGGTACCCTTTGCTTGATATCCAACAAAAACCACACTTGCCTCCTCCCTCCACAAATTGTGCTTCAAATGATGTTTAATCCTGCCACCAGTACACATGCCAGATCCAGCAATAATGATTGCACCAGAATTTATGTGATTAATTTTTTTCGATTCTTCAACCGAACGTGTAAATTTTAAACCCGGGAATGAAAAAGGATCCTTATGTCTCTTCAAAATCTCTCTCGTTTCATCGTCAAAACATTCAGGATGTGCCCTGAAAATATTTGTCGCTGAGATTGCAAGAGGAGAATCGAGAAAGACCTGTGCACCTCGAGGAAGAGTACCATCTTCGTAAAATTCCCGAAGATAGTACAGGATGTCCTGAGCTCTCTCAAGGGCAAAAGAGGGAATAATAACATTGCCTCCCCGCCTGAATGTATCCACTATCGCCTCTCTGAGTTCTTCAACAGACTCCTCTATACTTTTGTGCTCCCTGTTTCCGTAAGTGGTCTCAATCATTACATAATCAGCATCCTTCATAACAGGACTATCCGGGTCCCTCACAATGGGTTTATTGTAGTTTCCAAGATCACCTGAAAATACCAGTTTGGGACCATTTTCAAATTCCATTTCTACAAAGGCTGAACCGAGGATGTGTCCTGCGTCTCTGAAAGTAATGTTTACAGTGTCAAAAAGCGTAACCGATTCTCCGTAGTTCACCATCTTTGTAAAATGTCTTAGTGCCAGGACAGCATCACCGACATCGTATAAGGGATCAACAGGAGGAAGCCCTTTTCTCATATTTCTTTTAGACATAGAATAAGCCTCTTCTTCCTGAATCTTCGCAGCGTCGAGTAACATAATCGATGCAATGTCCCTTGTGGCAGGTGTTGTAATAATCTCTCCGTTGAATCCCTCCTTAACGAGTCGGGGTAAAATCCCGATATGATCGAGATGTCCGTGTGTCAGGATGATATACTCTATTTCAGAAGGGGCAAATGCAAACTCTCTGTAATTCCTTTCCTCGAGCTCGCGTGGACCCTGAAATAGACCTGCCTCGAGCAGAAATTTCCTCCCGTTGACATCAAACAGGTACATTGAACCTGTTACAGTTCCTGTGGCACCGAGAAACTTAATCTTCACCACTTCCCCGCTCCTGCGATTTGTTTTTGAGCTCCATTAAATTTCTATGAGTATCGACGAGCAGGAGGGTAATTTCTGAGAAGAAGTAGAAAAATATGAAAATGACGAAGCCGTAAAAAATCGAGAATACGAAGAACGAAATGCCAAGTTTTGAGATGCTGGCGAATCCTCCGACTACCACAATTATGGATAGAATCCAGGCAAGATAGCGAAATATGCGGGAGATAGTTATGAGTGACGAGTATCTTTCCATATAAAAAAGAGCGCGCCCGGAGGGACTCGAACCCCCAACCAGCGGATTAGAAATCCGCTGCTCTATCCTGTTGAGCTACGGGCGCACATTTGAAAGAGCCTTAATATTTTACATTTTCAAATTCTCATTTTCAATGCCACACTTCGGGTTTAAACTTTTACCCCAACTATGGAGAGCATGCTATGATCAATTCAAAAGTCGAGGAAACTGCATTACAAAATAGCCGGTTTGATAAACTTTATTATCCACCTGTCGAAAAAATAGGTGTTATCGTTGTGAACAACTTTCCGGAACTCGGAAAGCTGACTGCCTTAAGATTCCTCGAGTGGGTACTGGATAATCCAGAAGGAGTTGTCTCCCTTCCGACCGGGAAAACCCCTGAATACTTCATCAAATGGGTAAACCACTTCCTGAGGACATGGAACTCAAATGAAACGAGGAAAGAGCTTGAAAATTACGGAATAGACCCTTCAAGAAAACCGGATCTCAAAGGGCTCCAGTTTGTCCAGATTGATGAATTTTACCCCATCTATCCTCACTGGGAGAACAGTTTCTACCACTATGTCATGAAGTTTTACATCCAGGGGTTCGGCCTTGATCCTGATCGTGCACAGTTAATAGATGCCACAAAGATAGGCATTCCTCCCAACAAGAAACTTGAAGAAGTCTGGCCAGGCTACGAAGTTGACCTTTCACTGCGATACAGACACCCGGTAACAAAGCTCGAAAGGCTTCAGAAAAGCGTACTCGAAGCTGTTGACGAATGGTGTTCTACTTACGAGGACAATATTCGCAGAAAAGGCGGTATTGGATTTTTCCTCGGAGGCATAGGACCTGACGGACATATTGCTTTTAATGTCAGGGGTTCAGATCATCATTCAACGACCAGATTGACTTATACAAACTACGAGACACAGGCAGCAGCTGCGGTTGATCTTGGCGGTATTGAAGTTGCACGAAAAAGGCCTGTTATAACAATCGGTCTGGCAACGATAACATACAACCCCGAAGCGGTTGCAATAATTTTTGCTGCCGGGGAAGCAAAGGCACGCGTCGTGAGAGACGCCGTTGAAAACGAACCTCATATACGCTATCCAGCCACCGCTCTTCACAAACTCAAAAATTCCCGCTTCTTTATCACCCTCGGAGCCGCCAGGCTTTTAAAGGAGAGGCAGTACATACTCCTTCAGCAAAAGGACGAAATTTCAAAAGAAGACATCGAAAAAGTCGTTATTGACCTCTCCATAAAGAGGCGTAAAAGACTCGGAAGTTTAACAGAGAAAGATTTCCTTGAAGACCGCTTTGCATCTCACATTATCAAAAGGACGGGAAGAGACTACGAAGATCTCATCTTCAAAGTGGTTCAGTCACTCAAGGAAAAGATAGCAGAAGGGATGGAAGTGCTTTCCAACACCACTTTTCTACATACAGCTCCTCATCACGACGACATAATGCTTGGATATCTCCCTTTTGCGGTCAGGAATATCAGAAACGCCACGAACCACCATGTCTTTGCTTACATGACATCTGGATTTACCGCAGTAACAAATTCTTTTGCGCGCGAGATGTTATTAAAGCTTAAAAGGTTCGTTCGAACAGAAGATTTCAAACGGATGTGGGATGAGGGTTACTTCAAGCCAGACAACAGCGAGGGCAGGAATCGGGATGTCTGGCAGTATCTCGATGGTATTGCAGCGAGGAGTGAATACATGAAAGACGAAGGGACAGCACGCAGAATGGTCAGAAACCTTGTAGAAAACTACGGGCTCGGCTCACTCAGTGAAGTCGAGAAAAAAGCGGACGAATTGATAGGTTACTTTGACAGCGTGTATCCCGGTAAAAAGGATCCACCAGATATTCAGAGGTTCAAGGGCATGATTAGAGAATGGGAGGCAGATTCTCTCTGGGGTTACCTCGGATTCAGCTGCGAATCGGTCAGACACCTGCGGCTCGGTTTCTATACAGGAGATATCTTTACTGAAGAGCCAACAGTCGAAAGGGATGTCATGCCCGTTCTAAATCTTTTAAGGGAGGTTGAACCCGATGTGGTAACCGTTGCCCTCGATCCCGAAGGGAGTGGACCTGATACCCATTACAAAGTGCTCCAGACAGTCGCCGAAGCATTGAAAAGGTATGAAAAAGAGAGTGGAAAGCACGACATCGCCGTGTATGGATACAGAAATGTGTGGTATAGGTTTCACCCATCCGAGGCAAATGTCTATGTACCGGTCTCCCTGAACATGTTTGCAATACTCGAGAATTCTTTTGTCAACGCCTTTGTTTCTCAGAAAAATGCCTCATTCCCGAGTTATGAACACGACGGACCTTTTTCTGAGCTCTCACAAAAAATTCAGGTCGAGCAGTATCAGATACTGAAACTATTGCTCGGAAGGGAATTTTTCCACAGCCACTCAAGTCCACTTATCAGGGCAACAAGGGGGCTCGTTTTCATGAAGAGAATGACACTCAACGAGTTCTACGCTCACGCAAGAGAACTCCGAAAGAGCACAGAAAATCTTTAAGGGCTTATTAAAGTTTTGAAGGTTTCACAACCTTCTTCAAAATTTTTCTTGACACAATACGAATTAAATTTTTACAATTTCCCCATGCAGGGGGTCTTCCTGATGTTACTTTTTATACACCCTGTCATTAACGAGGTTATGGCAAATCCACCCGGTAGAGAAGCAACTTCTGGAGACAAAAACGAATACATTGAAATTTACAATCCTGATTCTGAAACCGTTTCGCTCAGTGGTTACAGAATCTCAGATGGAGATGAAATTGACAGCATCATCTCCTTTCAGGACTCATCGATCCTCCAGCTGTATCCCGGTGTCGTTTTGAACTCTTTTGACCTGCCAGCCGGCGGATACGCTGTTATTATCGACCAGGAATATCTGGACACAAGTGATGTTCCCCAACCTTACAATTTCCCGGAAGGTACCTTAATTCTTACAACTCATGACCAGGACATTGGAAACGGCCTTGCCAACAACGATCCTGTTTACCTGATAAGTTCAGATTGGGATACCATTGACACTTATGGGACACCTTCAAATCCTATGGATTCTATCCCCATCTCTCCGCCTGACGGTTTCTCTGTTGAAAGGATAAATCCTTATGAAGAAGACGAGGAAGGCAACTGGGGTTTATCTCTGAGGCAGTTTACTCCCGGAGATCGCAATTCATTGACTGTGTTTCGGGACATTGCTGTGGTTTCCTTACACTATCAGACGCCCGTTGTTGGAGATCCTCTTTTAATAACAGGTCTTGTGCAAAATCACGGGATTTTTGAGGTCGATACTCTTGTTGTCGAATTTAACTCCTTTTGCCACATCATAGACACGATCACAACTCGAATTTACAGGGGAGATACCGTTGATGTAACTATCAGGACCGAACCTGTTACTGATCCCTACATCGTTGGAACATTTGTCGTACACGCAGATGGGGACGAAAACCCGCAAAACGACACTTTAGAATTTCATATACCGGTTACAGAACACCCGCTTGTTATTAACGAAATTATGTACGATGACACCCCTGAATGGGTGGAGCTGTACAACCTCACAAATCAGAGTTTAAACCTTGCGGAATTTACCATAAAAGATGCGTCAACGAGGCAGAGTTCGCCTTTCCCATCTTATGTAATCCCGTCTAAAGACTATCTGGTGATTACAGGCGATTCATCGGCATTGAGATCCAGATTTCCGGAAGCGAGAAACATCCTTCAAATAGAAAATTTCCCCGTTTTAAACAACAGTGCTGATGATGTCATTTTGAAAGACGGCTCAGGCTCAACTGTGGATTCACTGAGGTACAGATCCTCGTGGGGTGGCTCCGGTGGAAGGTCCCTTGAAAGAATATCTCCATTTTTGAGCTCCACTTTAAAAGAAAACTGGGGCACATGTGTGGAAGACAACGGGGGAACTCCTGGCAGGAAAAACTCTATATCGAGCTTTCGAGAGACAGGAACCCTAATGGAAATATCCAGAAAGGTGTTTGATCCTGACGAAGAAGACCTTCTGATTAAACTGAATCCAGCAACTTCCAATCAAAGGGTGTACCTTTACATTTTCGACATACGGGGTAGGATTGTAAAAAAACTCATTGATGGGGAAAGGGGTGTAACAGTGGCAAGATGGGATGGCAGGAACCACGCCGGGATGAGAGTAGAAGAGGGTATGTACATCGTCTTTTGTAAATGGAGCGACTACAGGGAAAAGAAGGTCATCATTGTAAAATAAACCCGTGTTTGCTGGAGATGTATTGCTCTAACGAGTAATTTGTACGAAAATAAAACCCATGGCGTTGAGGAATTTTTATCCTATAAATCAGGGGAGAATTTTTAACATCTATGGAATAACCTTCCACATCCCCGAAGACATCGTGAGTGCGTGGGATGTTGGCAAAATGCCAACAGTTGACGATATAGGCGTAAGAATCCCGTGGAAAGTCGTTTTACCGCAGAAGCAGGAGTTCAAATATTTTGTTGTCATAGGTGCAAATGGTGGCTGGCCCCTCTCTCACCAGGCCCGGTTGGTCGTCAGATTTGACGATAGGTACAGAAGGTTACCAATATCACCGATTAATCGCCATTTTGCCCTCTTCGGTGAGATGCAGTACCGTGGTCTCTGGATCCAGGCAGTACCCATAGGCTTTGCATTCAAAGAACTTGAGATAATAGGACTTCAGGCAGAGCCTGACATGGGATTACTGGCTGGTGTCCTTGTTAGAGAACTCCCTCCTTTTAAGGAAAAATCTGTGGAAAATTTCTTCAAAACGAGGAGTTTTTACTGTGCAGGGGAGGTAATGCCCGTGATTCTTGAAAAGATAGGACCCGGGAGATGGGTGGCTGAAATTGATGTCCCGGAAGCTGAATATGCAGAAATTGAGATTGGGGCAGTTTCCAGGTCGTCAGGGATACTCCTCATAGACGGAAATCTCACCGGAGCTGTCATCGAGGGCACCGCAGGGTATCAGTTTATAGAACCTGGAAAGAAACATTTCGTCGAAGTGGAAGTGGATGGGGAGGTAATAAAGTCTTTTCTCGTTATCTACCCTGATGGGTATTTGAAAGAACTGGAAAACTGGGCAGAAAGAAGGCTCAATTATATGCTTGAAGGAGTTGAGAAAACTCCGAGGATTCGATTAATCTCCCAATCTCACATAGATGTCGCCTGGCTCTGGACAAAAGAAGAAACGAGAAAAAAGATTGCCCGTACCGTTTCAAGAGGCATTGAGATAGCCAGGAAATTCCCTGAATTCCCGTTTGTACAGAGCTCTCCTGGCATGATCAACTGGATGAAACATGACTATCCCAAGACTTTCATAACCTTAAGGGAAGCTGTCAAGAAAAATTACTTTGAGCCCGTGGGTGCAATGTGGGTCGAGCCAGATGTTAACATTCCATCAGGTGAATCACTCATGCGGCAGATGGAGTATGGGCTTAAATTCTGGAAAGAGGAATTCGGGAAAAAAGTAACAGTTGATTGGCTTCTCGACAGTTTCGGATACCCATGGACCCTACCGATGATTTACAGGAAATTTGGTATAAAGGGGATGATGACCGCAAAACTCACCTGGTTTGATACAAATCGATTCCCCTTTGATATTTTTCTCTGGAGGGCACCAGATGGTTCAGAGGTCATCGTTCAACACGCGAGACTGTGCCAGTACGGACTCGGCAAATGTTTTGCAGAGTTTGACAGTTTTGCCGAAGATTACATCATCCACAACCCATTAAACGAAGAATTTGCGGGAAAGGTATTTGATGACAGTTTTGAATTTCAGGAGCCCCCGGAAGTGCCAGAAGCAGAGCCTCCTGCGATGATTCTTTTCGGCGAAAGTGATGGCGGCGGCGGTCCCACAATCGAACAGGCAACGGTATCAAAAAAAGCGATTGAGACTGGAAAGTTCGACGGCGGTGGTGCCTCCAGTTACTTTGAGCGTATAGAAAAAGATCTGAAAACAAAGCTACCTGTATGGAACGACGAAATTTACCTTGAAACACACAGGGGAATATACAGCAGGGGCAGGGAAGTAAAAGACCTGCTCAAAAGGAGCGAAATCCTGGCATACAGGGCAGAAGTTGCAATTGCCCTCTCCGGTCAGGACCCCTCGGATTTTCAAGAAGAAATAGATTATGCCTGGAAAAAACTCCTGATTAATCAGTTTCACGACATTGCATGCGCAACGGATTCGCGTGAAGCCTACGATGAATCAGTTGAAGAACTAAAAGATGTGGTAAACACATTCAAAAACATAGAGAAAAGAGCCCTGAATTTCCTCAGAGGAGGCAGACTGGGGGTACTCAACTATCTGCCGTGGACCAGAACAGAACCTGTTAAAATTGGCGGAAAAATCAGGTATGTAAAGGTTCCTCCACTCTCAGTCGGATCACCTGAATTCATCGAGCCTCCTTCTGACTTTGACTTTGAGCTCGGATTCAAAGAATGGAAGATATACTCTATCAGATACCGGGGCAGAGAGCTCTTGAAGGCTCCAATTGAATTTCAACTCTTCAAGGACGAACACAAAGGAGCATGGACATGGAATATAGACCCTGAATACGAGCTGAACCCTCTGCCCGTGGAGTTTGTTAATCTCAATGTTCACAAAGAGACAAACAGAATCGTTTACAGGTACACTTATAAACTCGGTCAGGACTCAAAGGGAGTAATTGTTATCACAAATGTTCGTGGTAGAAAATGGCTTGAGCTGGATGTTACACTGGACTGGCACGAAGACTTCACCATTTTGAAACTCTCTTTCCCCTTCGACATCGATACAGATGGTGCAGTAAGCGGAATTCCTTACGGAGTAAAATTCAGACCATTTCAGCCAGTTTCAAGCTTACAAAAAGCCAAATGGGAAGTACCGGTGAAAAGATTTGCAGACATGAGCGACGGAAAATTCGGAGTCTCTGTCTTCACCTATTCAAACTACGGTTTTGACTTCAAGAAGGGATATCCAAGGGTAACACTTGTGAGAACAGCACCAGTCTGGCCCTATCCTGAGCTGGATTATGGAGAGGTCAGAATGAAGTTTGCCATTTATCCCCACACAGGAGATTACATCGAGGGAGATGTAGAAAGAACATACCGGGAGTTTACCTACCCGCTAAAAGAGATCTTTTACAGGGAAAATATCTCTCTTTTTGAGATTCAGCCGGCACCTGTAGTGAGCGACTCGATAAGATCCGTAAACGAGAATGAAATTTTCGTCAGATTGTACAACCCGTCAAAAGAAGATCTCGAAACATCAATAGTCTCAAACGGTGGCACGGTGAAAATTCCTGTAAAAAGGTACTCTCTTTCAGAGACGAGGGTACCACGGTCCCTAATTTAGAAAGTTTATTAAATATTCAAAAATTTAAACATGCTGTTTTTTATCTTGTCATTGTAAAGCTAAATTGCTTGATGGTTTTTTCGTCAAGACTTAAAATTTTTTCGATGACACCTTGCGAATATAAATCAAAATTGATGGAAAACCTCATCATCAACCAAGGAGGCGGAATATATGAGGAGTGGTAAATACAAAAATTGGGTCTTGGCATTTGGGGTCCTGGTTTTGTGGCTTGGTTTCTCCGGTGCTGCCAGTATTCAAGGTCTCATCGCAAAACCACCTTACAATAATGTTGAACTTGTCAAAGAGTTGAAGTCTGTCCCCGGCAGCACCGCAGATCACTCAAAATTCGATGCCCTGAAAAAAACATTCAAAACAGGACCCGATGTAACTAAAGCCTGTCTCTCCTGTCACACTGAAGCGGCAAAACAGGTTATGGCTACCCTGCACTGGACATGGTTCTGCCCCGAATCTGCTGGAGTTTACCACGGCAAGAGCTTCTTCATCAACAACTTCTGTATCTCTGTTATGTCCAATGAACCAAGATGTACAAGCTGTCACGCCGGTTACGGCTGGAAAGACAAAAACTTCGACTTCAAAAACCCCAACAATGTTGACTGTCTCGTTTGCCACGACAATACAAAAACCTACAAAAAATTCCCTCCCGGAGCAGGTCATCCCGTTTACAAAGAGACCGTCTTTATGGGTAAAAAATGGGTGCCACCTGATCTCTCCTATGTTGCTCAGCATGTAGGTAAAACTTCCAGATACACATGTGGTAGATGTCACTTCTACGGTGGCGGCGGAGACAATGTCAAACACGGTGATCTCTCAAGTGACCTGATAAATCCTGACAAAAACCTCGATGTCCACATGGACGCCAAGGGTCTGAACTTCACCTGTACAAAGTGCCACACAACAAAAGCACACAAAATAGCTGGTAGATGTTATGAAAAACCTGCTCCCATTGAGCACAGACTCGCCCTGCCAAAAGAGACACCGAGCATGCTGGGATGTGAGAACTGCCACGGTACGAGACCACACAAAGACAAAAAACTCAACGACCATACTGACCGCGTCGCCTGCCAGACCTGCCATATCCCTTACTTTGCAAGAGGAAGAAAGACAAACATCTACTGGGACTGGTCAACTGCCGGCAAATTTGACAAAAACGGAAATAAAATTCATGAACACGATGAAGAAGGCTATCCGACATACAAGACAGAGAAGGGAACCCTTGTATGGGCAAGAAATGTCGTTCCCGTTTACGCCTGGTACAATGGAAAGTTCAAGTACAACAGAGTGGGTGCTGTAATTGATTCCTGCCGAATAAAAGTGGAAATGGGGGATTCAACAGTTGAGGCAATCTGTATCAACAGGCCTCTTGGTAGTCCCGATGATCCAGACTCCCGCATTTATCCTTTCAAAGTTCACTTTGCAAGACAGCCGTACGATCCTGTTAACAAAATTCTCGTGATCCCCAAACTCTTTGGTCCCAAAGGCTCAGGTGCATTCTGGGCTGAATACGACTGGAATAAAGCCATTTCCAAAGGGATGGAATATGTCGGCCTGAAATGGAGTGGAAAGTACGGCTTCATCAAGACCGTTCAGTACTTCACAATCTCCCATCAGGTGGCTCCAAAAGAGCAGGCGTTGAAATGTTACGACTGCCACAGGCAGAACGGAAGACTGGCATACATACAGGGTGTTTACATGCCTGGCAGAGACCGAATAAAAATCATTGATATTCTTGGATGGCTCGCGGTATTCGGCACACTCGTAGGAGTCGTTATTCATGGTGGAATTCGTCTCTTTTCAAGAAAGGGGGAGTAAAAAATGAAAAAGGTCTATCTTTATAAAGGTTTTGAAAGACTCTGGCACTGTCTTCAGGCTATTTCAATAATTATGCTCATCCTCACTGGATTTGAAATTCATGGAAACTGGCACATTTTCGGATTCCAGAAAGCACACAAACTCCATGTCTTCTTCGGCTGGCTTCTCGCTGTTCTCATCGTCTTTGCCATTTTCTGGATGATCACAATCGGTCAGTGGAAGATGTATGTTACAAGGATAAACTTCGAGGAGATGAAAGAGACACTGCGCTATTACATGTCAGGCATATTCAAAGGTGAGCCTCATCCTGGCAAGAAAACTCCTGAAGACAAGTTCAATCCTCTTCAGAAGATCACATACTTTGTTATCATCTTCCTTCTCGTTCCCTACCAGGTGATAATGGGTATTCTCTACTACTTTTACAACGATCTTCCCAAGATCGGGATCCATGTGAGTCTTGTTGTTATAGCCACACTTCATGTGATAGGTGCATTTCTCTTCTTTGCATTTCTGATTGCTCACATCTATCTTGGTACAACCGGTCACACAGTGTTCTCATACATCAAGGGAATAATTACAGGCTGGGAAGAGGTTGAGGAATAATGGAAAAAAGGAGGGGGCTTCCGCTTCGCGGAAGCCCCCTCCTTTTTATTCCTTCTCCTCCTTTAAAAGTCCGAGTTCCTCTCTGATTTTCTTTTCGATCTCAGCTGCAATTTCTGGATTCTTCTCAAGGAACAACTTGGAATTCTCGCGTCCCTGACCAAGCTGTTTGCCCTCATAAGAGTACCATGTCCCGGCTTTCTTGATTATTCCAAATTCCACACCAAGATCAAGAATCTCTCCAACCCTTGAGATCCCTTTACCAAACATTATGTCAAACTCCGCCTCACGGAATGGAGGGGCAAGTTTGTTTTTCACAACCTTCACTCTCACGCGATTACCCACTGTCTGATCACCAACTTTTATTGAAGCGATTCTCCTGATCTCGAGTCTCACTGATGCGTGATATTTGAGTGCCAGTCCACCCGGGGTCGTTTCCGGGTTACCGTACATCATCCCGATTTTTAATCTCAACTGGTTGATAAAGATGGCGGATGTCTTTGACTTGTTGAGTACACCTGAGAGTTTTCTCATCGCTTTTGCCATGAGTCTTGCCTGAAGGCCCACCTGAGAATCAGACATCTCGCCCTCGATCTCAGCGCGTGGTACCAGCGCTGCTACCGAGTCCACGACAATGAGATCTATGGCACCACTTCTTACAAGTGTTTCAGCAATGTCAAGCGCCTGTTCGCCAGTATCTGGTTGTGAAATGTACAGGTCTTCGAGTTTGACACCGAGATTTTTTGCATATCTTGGGTCGAGGGCATGCTCGGCATCGATGAATGCCGCAATTCCTCCTTCCTTCTGAACCTCAGCAATGGCATGGAGGGCAAGTGTTGTCTTACCCGATGCCTCAGGTCCATAGATCTCAATTATTCTTCCTCTTGGATAGCCCCCGACTCCGAGGGCAGCATCGAGGGCAATGGAGCCTGAAGGGATAACAGGCGTATCAATCACCACACTGTCCCCAAGCTTCATTATGGCTCCCTTGCCAAACTGCTTTTCAATCTGTTTTATTGTCATCTCCAGGGCTTTCTCTTTCTCATTTGCCATTTATTATCACCTCTTTTCAACTTTTGGAGGGGTTACCCCCCTCTGACCTTGATATTTCCCTTTTCTGTCTTTGTATGAAACCTCACACATTTCATCAGCTTCAAGGAAAATTACCTGAGCGATCCCCTCATTCGCATAAATTTTTGCAGGAAGTGGGGTTGTATTACTGATTTCAATCGTTAGATGCCCTTCCCATTCGGGCTCAAGAGGAGTTATGTTTACAACTATCCCGCAGCGTGCATAGGTTGATTTTCCAAGACATATTCCCATAACACCCCGCGGAATGCGAAAATACTCAACTGTCCTGGCAAGACAAAAAGAGTTCGGTGGTATCACACATTCATTGCCTTTGACCTTTACAAATGATCTCTCATCGAAATTCTTGGGATCAACTATGGTGGAATAAACATCTGTAAAGATCAGAAACTCGTCTGCAACTCTGATGTCATAACCATAGGACGATATGCCGTAAGAAATTACACCTTTTCTGACAAGATTGTCTTCGAAGGGTTCGATCATTCGGTACTTTTCAACCATTTCCCTGATCCACTTATCCGGCTTCAGACCCATTTTTTCCTCCTTATTGTTATTTTTTGTCCGTCAGATTAAATTTTAAGCCATGAATTTACAATTTGAAATAAAAAAAATCAAGACCGCCAAGCCGTTCAGAATAGCACGCGGCGAGACATTCGAAAAGGAAATTATCCTCGTCCGTCTCGGAAACGGTATTGGAGAAGGAGCAGCATACACAACCTATGGTGAGACGATTCAGGGCAATATCCAGTTTCTCGAAGAAAAAATCTTACCGGTCATCAAGCGCCACGACCCTTTCGAAGTTCAAATCATTCATGACGAGCTTGAAAAAATCAGTCCGTATTTCAACTCAATAAAGTCCGCTGTGGACATGGCTGTCTATGACCATATTGGTAAGGAACTCGGTGTACCGGTTTACCGATACCTGGGGATTACACCAGAGCCGATCGCCACATCTTACACAATCGGTATTGATGACATTGAGATTATGCAAAAGGATGTGGAGAAACACCTTGATTTTGAAGTCTTCAAAATCAAGGTTGGCACAGGGAGAGAGATGGAGGTTATAAAAGCGATCAGGGAGGTTACTAAAAAGCCATTGAGATTGGATGCCAACGAAGGATGGACGGCAAAAGAAGCTGTCTGGAAGGTGAACAAAATCCTTGAAACCTTTGATAACATTGAGTTTATTGAACAGCCTGTACCAAGATGGGATATTCGCGGTTTGAAATATGTCAGGGAAAATGTTCCTATCCCCGTGATTGCAGACGAAAGTTTTTTGAAATTGAAGGATTTACCGGCAATAGCGGACGCCGTGGACGGTGTGAATGTCAAGCTTGCCAAATGTGGTGGAATCACAGAGGCAATCAGGATAGTTCACACAGCCCGCGCTTATGGACTCAAGCTTATGCTGGGGTCAATGGTTGAAACTTCTCTTGCTATTACTGCCGCAGCACACATAGCACCTCTCTTTGAATATGTTGACCTTGATGGAAATCTCCTCCTTGCAGAGGACCCATTCAGGGGTGTTGAAATAGAATCTGGTAGGCTCGTCCTGAACGACCTACCTGGTCTGGGAGTTAGATCATGAAACTCTGGGAGAGAAGATTTAAAGACAGAAAAGAGGACCCATACCTTGAAAAATTTAATGCATCGATAGAGCAAGATTTTTTTCTCTTTGGGGCAGAAATAGATGCGTCTAAGGCTTATGCCAAGGCGTTGAACAGAGCCGGGATAATATCTCATGAAGAGCTAAAAGAGATCCTGAGCGGTCTAAACAGGGTTGTTGAGAGGGTGAAAGCCGGCGTGGATGCTACGAAATACGAAGATGTGCACACACTCGTCGAAGCCCTCCTTGTTGAGGAAATTGGCGAAACCGGTAAAAAGCTCCATACTGGGAGGAGTAGAAACGAGCAGGTTGTAACGGACGAAAAGATCTGGATGCGCGGGAAAATAATCAGCATTCTGGATCTTATTCTCGATCTTCAGAAAACAGTGATAGATGTTGCCGAAAAATATTTCGATGTGATTTTTCCGGGATACACCCATCTTCAGCAGGCACAACCTGTTCTGTTTTCCCACTACATCATGAGTCTTTTCTGGGCACTTGAAAGGGACAAAGGCAGATTACTCGTTTCCTTGAAAGAAGTCCTCAAACTCCCTCTTGGAAGTGGTGCTATTGCAGGTTCTACTGTGAATATCGACAGGCAGTCACTTGCCAGAGAACTGGGATTCAGAGAACCTGCAGAAAATTCCATTGATGCAGTTTCAGACAGATCTTTTATCCTCGATGCCCTTTACGCTGTATCCATGATTGCTCTGGATCTATCAAGATATTCTGAAGATTTTATCATATACTCGTCCAAGGAATTTGGATTCATTGAACTGGACGATAGGATTTCGACTTCAAGTAGTTTAATGCCCCAAAAGAAAAACCCGGATTTCTTTGAGTTGATTCGTGGAAAGGCAGGAAGATTTTTCTCATATCTCCAGTCCCTCTATGTTACATTAAAGGGTCTACCATCAGCTTACAATAAGGACCTTCAGGAGGATAAACTGCCTCTCTTTCAGGCATTAACTGAAATTGGAGACCTTTTAATCGTTTTCAAAAAATGTCTCGAAGGCATCAGACCTGTTCGGGAAAATATCCTCGAAAAGATGGACACTTTTATGCTCGCAACTGATCTTGTTGATTATCTCGTAGAAAAAGGGGTTCCCTTCAGAGAGGCTCATGGAATTGTCGGTGAAATCGTTTATGAAGCCCAAAAACAGGGTAAAGAACTCGGCGAGCTAAAGATTGACGAATTCCGCAGGTATTCTGAGGCATTTGATGAAGATGTTTACAGGGTTTTTGATTTCAGAAGATCAGTCGAAAGAAAAAAGACTATAGGTTCAACGAATCCAGAGATGGTGAAAGAACAGATCAAAAGGGCGAAAAAGTTAGTTCTGGATTAAAACTTACCTGATCTTCAGAAACTTTAAGGTTTTCTTCCCCTGTTTTGCAATGTAAACTCCAGGTGCTAAATCTCCACGAAAATCGCCCTTTCTCTGGAGAGTTGTGAGTAACCTTCCTGAGAGGGTATAAATCCTCACCGGGTAATCTGTAAAGGATAGATTCTTTGTGAAGACCAGAGTTGGCATAGTATCATGAGAGACTGTCTCTTCGTGGATCCCCACGCCACCTGTAGCCTCCTGAAATCGCCTGACAAACTCCTGCTCGAAAGCTCTTGCAACATCCCTGTTGTAAATGATCATGATATTTTCATCATTGCTGTAATTTGCACTCAAAGTCCAGTTCATTGACCCGGTCTCCACAATACTGTCGTCTATCACCATAAACTTGTGATGGAGGAAGTAGTAAGTGGGTCTTGTGCTATCAACATAAACCTGGGCACCATGATCCTGCAAAAGCTCAAATGTCCTGTGGCTGTAATACATGCTTGAACTTTCATAAACTCCTCTAACAGTAACACCCGAATCAAGAGCAGCGGCAAAGGAGGAAGCAATCCCCATGTGGGTGAAATAGTAAATACAAAAGTCAACTGAAGAACTTGCTCTACTGACCAATCTTTCAATAATCTGAGCAGGTGAGTTCTGGGGGGAGAAATAAACATCAATCCTTGTACCATTTACATACACGGTGTGAAAAGGAGCCGTATCTGATTTATTGTTCCCTGTTCTCGCTCTTGCTGAATCTGGTATATTACCAGTATCTCCCCACATTTGATAAAATTCAGCCTCAAAAATCCTTGCAAGACCGTGACTTCTAATCAAAAGGGCATTATCTGCATGGATATAAGACGAAGCGTTGTAGCTCCCATTCCACACAAGGTCATTTGTTGTATCAGCATCCCTGAAATCGATTATCATAAACTTGTGGTGCATTATATGTTCCGAGGCAGTCGTGTCATTAAATTCGTCAACCACCGTAATTCCAGCGTTTCTCAGTCTCATTACCCTGTCACTATAGTTGTGCTCGGTTATGACCCTGATTTTCACTCCCCTGTTGTGTGCAGATATGAGAGAATCCACAACCTCGTCCTGATAAACCTGATGGAAAACCATGTCTATTGAGAATGTTGCCATTGATATTGCCTCAGAGAGCTTATGAGGCAGATTATCTCTTCCAAAAAATACATAAATCTGCGCGATAGTAGCAATTAGGATTATCTTCAATCTCGTACCTCCATTAACCTTTCTTGATGAGTGTGAGACCCAATTCAGAGAAGTTAATTAGATGGGACTCTTCATGAATATTATACCGCCCGGCGTGTGTTCCTTGAAGCCCAACCCAGAACGCAGCCAGCAATCACATAAAAGGGAATCCACCTTCCGAAGCTGTTATGTGATGCCACTAAATCATGGATTTGACCAGTTATCTTTAATGAAGATTTGACCAGTTATCTTTAATGAATTTAAGAAATTTTAGCAGTTCTTCTGCATTCTTGTCACAATCGAACCGCCTCGACCACTCAAGGGCATTTTGTGTAAGACGGTTTCTTAAATCCTCATCTCTCAAAACTCTCACGATCTCACTTGCAAGTTTTTGAATGTCACCGTAGGGATATAAAATCCCTGTAATATTGTGTTTAACGGAATCTCTCAATCCCGGTGAGTTTGCCGCAATAACAGGCGTTCCACAGGCATTCGCTTCAATAACAGTAAGACCCCAACCTTCTTTCACAGATGGGTTAACAACAACCCAGCTCCTGTTTAATATTTCAACCTTCTCTTCCTCTGAAACGAATCCGGTAAACACAACATCCAGCCCTTCTGCATATTCCATCAACTTCTTTCTGTATGGACCCTCTCCAACGATCGTTAATTTTGCCTCAGGAATCTGCAATTTTACAATCCTGAATGCGTCAACAAGATGGTCTATGGACTTGTATTTCGTTATCCTGCCGAGATAAGTAACTGAAGGATGTGGCGTTTTCGGTATCCCCAGGGTTCTGAATTTTCTTCTATCAACGCAGTTGTAAATAACCTTTACCTGCTTTATTCCCCGTTTCTTCAGCTCTTCTGCCGTACTCGGTGAAACAGCCACAAAAGGCACATTCTTTGCAAGTTTAAAAAAGATCATCTCGGTTAAATAAACATACAACGCCATTGGAGGGGGAACTTCAAGAAATATGGATTTCCCAAACAAATGGTGGGCAATTCCAACTTTCGGTTTCCTTTCGAGCAGGAGAGTGAAAAAGGGAATCTTGTTGATATCAAGCACCAAAACATCAAATTTTTTTCTGTGGAACTTCGTCCAGTAAACAAACGGAAGAACAAAATTAAAGTAATTCCTGCCTCCAAATCGATAAACCTTAATTCCGTCGATGACCTCCTTCCGCGGTGCACCTTTAAAGCCCGATGCAAGAAGAGTAACTTCATGTCCCATAGTAGCTATTCTTCCAAAGAAGTCATGGAGATGGACCTCGGCGCCACCTGCCCTCGGATTTTTCCTGTCCTGCCAGTTAACCACAAGAATTTTCATGTGGGAAATTGTAATACATTGAGGCTGATAAATCATACCCGTCTTCCCTTCCGAAATACCTGCCGAAGATTTTAGAAGCTTTATAAAAGATTCTCCAAAATCGTTAATCATCATGGGAAAGGTGATCACAGAAGCTTTATCGCCGTTGTCAGGACTACATCTGTATTTTTGAAAAATTCAGACTCAGATTAATTCTTAACGGAAGAGATTTCACAGAAGCTGGTATCCAAAAATAACCGGGAATACTCAAAAATTTAAAAATCAAATCAGGTAGTCTATGCCAAAATTCATTCTCTCTGCATAATCGGGCAGTTTAATCTCCAAATCCGCGTTTGGAGTGGAAGTCAATTTCTCTCAGGACATACTAAAAACTTTTCGCATATACAGGGCAAAAGTTGATGTCAGTCTCATCAAATTCTGAAGGTGCTATTACGGGAAAGGCATTTTTCTAATAGAAAAATCCGGAATGAAGTCGGAATTTTTTTCAAAAATAACTGCTAATATGGGGGTGGACAGAAACGACCGGCCTCCCCCAATTAAGTGCAGGATGGGGTGGTTAGGAGGGAGGCGACGGCTTCGCCGTCGCCTCCCTCCTAACAATTTCACCTCCCACAGGCTTGATTTTTAAACTCCAAAAACTAAAATATGTACCATAATGGTCCGAGCCTCGATTATACGAAAACTTGAACAAATAGAAGATCCTAAACTGAGGGATGTCCTTATCAGTTTCCTTGAAGAAACTGAAAGGATCATCGGTGAAACCGTCACTCGTCGGGAATTCCAGGATTTCGTTCAAAAAACTAATGAAAATTTTACAAAAGTATGGGAAGCTATAAATAAACTCGCCGAAGCTCAGAGAAAAACTGAAGAAAGACTTAATAATCTTATCCTCAGAGTTGATGAACTCACCGTTGCCCATAAAAATCTCGAAATTAAGGTCGGTGAACTCGCTGAAGCCCAAAGAAAAACTGAAGAAAGACTTAATAATCTTATCCTCAGAGTTGATGAACTCACCGTT
>CAZNDM010000124.1:0-7707 GCA_964571845.1 uncultured bacterium
GAGAGGAGTTTAATGAGAAACCTCGGCATTGTGGTGGAGAGGGTTAAAAAGTGATTCTCCCACCACAGCCGGAAAGGCACTGTAGGGAAAGGGCTTATCGCATGCTTCTTTTTACAATCCAAAGCTGTAAGCGGAAAAACACACTCTCATCCCACTCACACTATATGGGGATCACCTCCCATCTACCCTCCTCTTTGTGAGAGGAATCGCCACAATCTTCCCCTACGAAGTGGGAGAACCCATCCACAAACTCGCCTCTCATGAAGCGGAAAGACTTGCTCACAATTTCCTCTCCCACTTGCAAAAGGATCACACATCATCTCCCTTCAACTTGTGGGAGGGGCACCCACCCACTCCCCTCCCGCTTTGCGGGAGGATCGGCTCACCATCTCCCCTCCCGCTTGTGGGAGGAGTCTCCAACCATCTCCCCTCCCGCTTTGCGGGAGGGGATTGAGGGGAGGGTAACAAAAGCTTACCCCACTTTTCCCTTTCTGTTCCACTCTTTCCGCCCCCTCCTTTATCCTCCCCCACGCCGCTTTGCGGCGTGGGGGAGGGGTTTGTGAGTATCTCCCCATAAAGTGGAGGAGAAGTTCGAGAGTGTTTCCCTGGAAAGCGAGGGAGGAGTTTGAGAATGTTCCCCCACAAAGCGGGGGAGGAGTTTTGAGGAAAACCCAACCAGCATTATGCTAAAGAAGACTGAGGAAAACCTCACCGTATTGATGTGAAGAGATTGAAAAAATCACACTTGTAGCACAGCAGAAGATTAATGAAATCTTCGCTCGCATTGCGCTGGAGTTTTAAGAAAAAACCACCCGCATTGAGAGGGAAAGATTGATAAAAACCCACAATGCGGGAAGGAGATTAAGGAAAAATCCACCACATTGTGGCGTAGGAGAAGACTGAAGGAAAGCCTCTTCAGCAATGCAGGGGTGGGAATTGAAAGGGGAACTCCCCGATGCTTTGCAGAGTGGATGTACGAGAAGCATCCTTCCTCGCAAGACACCTATCTTGTGCTGGAGGATAAAAGTGGACCCCTTACCGGGATTCTCCAGGTTTTGGGTGGGATAAAAGTACTCTATTCCCAGATTTATCCACAGTCTGGATGAGAAATAAAGTGAACTATCAAAAGATCCCATCATAATTCATGGAAGGAGACTTTTCGGATCCTGCCATTCAATGCTACTCAACCAGGAGAGTAAGGTAAGTACCCCCAATTCTCATCTGCAGGAGCTCAACACATGTATTCATCCCCCGACCTGTGAGAGGCACACTTACAATCTCCACACACATTGAAAATGTAATACCCGCAATCCTTCATCAGCCAAGCCGAAAAAACCACTTGCCATCTATCCTCAGCGAATGCTACCTCCCTTAATCAAGAGTTATCAACCACATACTGTAGAAAATCCCGATTTCCAGACCGGGAGTCCTGATTTTGGCAGTGATCACTGGATCATTCATTTGAAATTCATAAAAATCACATGAGGAGAAAATTTGCCCCATTATGACTGCAGAACCATCACAAAAGAAATGCTCTACCCATATTTTACGGACACGCCCACCCAAAAACTTCAGACAGCAACCTCTTTTGTACGCTGTACAGAATCAACCTCAGGATCAAATACTCTCCCCCTTACATCCCTGTCCTCCGGCAAAACCTCCTCAACCACAACATCCTGAAAATCTCCCACAGGGAGATCGCCACCTTCCACAAGTACCCTTAAATAATTCTCTGAGGTTCCCGTGTAATACCCGTTTTTACGATTTTCAACAAGGATTTTCAATTTTTTGCCAATATTTTTCCTCTTAAATTCTTCCCGTTTCCTTTCAACAACCTTCAAAAGTTCATGAACTCGTGCCTTTTTCACATGATGTGGAAGGTCCCCGAAGGAATAGGCCTCAGTACCGGGTCTTGGAGAATACTCGAAGACATGAACATAAGCAAAGGGAAGCTCTTCAACCAACCTCAGTGTCAACATGAAATCTTCGTCACTTTCTCCCGGAAAACCTACTATTATGTCTGTTCCTATGGCAACTCCATCGATTCTTTCGTGTATTTTCCAGATAGTCTCAACATACTTTCCAACTGTGTAGGGTCTCTTCATCATCTTTAAAATTTCAGGTGATCCAGATTGAAGCGATATGTGAAAATGAGGTGCCAGAATTGGATTATTAAACAGCTCTATCAGTCTATCCGTTACATGAATGGGCGCCATTGAGGATAATCTTATGCGGTAATCTGCATCAATTTCCAATAGCTTTTCAAGCAAATCCTCCAGTCTCAGATTCCACTCTTTGCCCCAGTCACCGATCTGCGTTCCTGTCAACACGATCTCTCTGGCTCCTCTATTAACATGGTAAACAACTTCATCAAGGATCTGAGACGCTGGTCTTGAGATGGACCTGCCCCTGACGCGCGGTACAACGCAGTATGTACATTTAAAGTCGCAGCCTTCCTGCACCTTCACAAACGGTCTTGATCTCGAAAACTCAGGGTAAACCCCATCCACTCCAAGCACCTTTTTGAGTGCTTTGAAGTCCCCAACAAAAAAATCTCCTTTTAGATCCATGTAATTGGCACCACATCCGGTAAAATATACCTTTGCCCCCTCTTTCTTCTGCCTCTGAATTCTGTTCAAAAAGTGCCTTGCGTCCCTTTCTGCTTTATGAGTTACAACGCAGGAATTGAGGACAATGTGATCAGCGTCGCGGATATCCTCAGCCTCTTCCATACCGAGAGACAGAAAATACCCCCTCAATACTGCCGAATCGTACTGATTTATCTTGCAACCGAATGTTTTGATAAAAAATTTCTCGCTCATCAAAATGGTGGTTTAAGTATCCCTTTTTCAGTTATATATCCGTGAACAAGCTCACCCGGAGTAACATCAAACGCAAGATTAAAGGCTTTTGCATCCTGTCTCGTTATAAACCTTTCACCTATCTTTTTGACCTCATCCTCTGGACGCTCTTCAAGGGGTATATGATCGCCAGTTTCCGCACTCCGGTCAATGGTTGATGTAGGAAGCGCCACATAAAAAGGAATTCTGAAATGATTGGCAAGAACAGCAAGGTTCAGAGTTCCTATTTTATTGGCGAAATCACCGTTTTTAGCAACCCTGTCAGCTCCCACTATTACAAAATTCACATATCCTCTGGACATCAGAATACCGGCCATTCCATCAACAACGAGCGTGACATCCACACCATTTTCCATGAGTTCGAAGACGGTCAATCTCGCCCCCTGCAGAACAGGCCTTGTCTCGAGCGAATAAACTTTCTCAACTTTTCCAGCCTCATGGGCTTTGTAAACAACACCAAGAGCTGTTCCTATGCCAGGGGTGGCAAATACACCTGTGTTGCAGATGGTCAGAATTTTTGCATCATCCGGGACAACCTCCAATCCGGCTTCTCCAATGAGATGCGTAGCCTCAATTTCACGCCTCTCAATTTCCTTTGCGCGATTCTCGATTTCTGTGAGGTCACCGCCTTCATCGATTACATCCTGCATCTCTCTCAGAGCATTTTCAAGATTGACCGCCGTGGGTCTCGATTTCCTGAGCTGGTCGATAACCATGTAAGGATTCCTGCCCTCAAGAACGCCAAGAAGGACACCATAGGCAGCAGCAACCCCGATAAGTGGTGCACCCCTGAGTTTCATGTTCACTATTGCGTCATACACATCCGAAACAGTGTGAAGCTCAACATATTCGAGCCTTTCAGGTAACTTTGTCTGGTCAATTATCACCAGATAGTTTCCCTTCCACTCAATAGATTTCAACATTTTCAATCCTCTTCAACTCTTCTTGCTATCTCTGAAGCCATCTCCATCGTGCCCACAAGCTTTTCATCCTCCTTGCCAGAGTAAATATCTCTTGTCCTGATTCCATCATCGAGAACCCTGGCAACAGCCCTGTCTATTCTGTCATAGGCGTCATCCATGTCAAAAGAATACTTGAGCATCATTGCAGCACTCATGATCTGGGCAATGGGGTTTGCAATACCTTTCCCGGCAATATCAGGCGCAGTTCCTCCAACAGGCTCGTAAAGACCAAATTTTTTCTCATTTATACTCGCCGAGGGCAGCATTCCAAGGGAACCAGTGATCATTGCCATCTCGTCGCTGAGTATGTCGCCAAACATGTTGGAAGCAAGTATCACATCAAACTGGCGGGGATTTTTGACAAGCTGCATGGCAGCATTATCTATGTAAAGATGGTTGAGCTCGATATCCGGGTAATCCTTGTGTATCTCTTCAACTGTTCTCCTCCACAGAAGAGAGGTGTAAAGTACATTGGACTTGTCCACCGAAGTTACTTTTTTACCACGTTTGCCAGCAGTTTCAAATGCGACTCTGGCTATTCTCTCAATTTCCCATTTGTGATAAATCATGGTATCGTAGGCAAAATCCTCTTTCAGCTCCTTCGGTTTTCCGAAATATATGCCACTTGTGAGCTCTCGCACAACCATGATATCAAATCCACTACCAATAACCTCTTTTTTCAAAGGTGATGCCCATATAAGCGGCTCGTAAATCTTCCCGTATCTCAGGTTTGCAAAGAAATCAAAATGCTTACGCAGAGGCAGGAGAGCGCCGCGCTCAGGTTGCTTTTCCGGAGGGAGGTTCTCCCACTTGGGTCCACCAACAGACCCAAACAGAATAGCATCAGATTCCTCACAGATCCTGAGTGTTTCGTCAGGCAATGGTGTTCCCCACTTATCAATTGCAATTCCACCTACATCCGCGTACTGATAAGAGAACTCGACTCCATAGACTTTCTCAATCGATTTTAGGACAAGGATCGCCCCCTCCATTACCTCAGGCCCAATTCCATCTCCTGGCAAAACTGCAATTTTGAACT
The DNA here is from genome assembly GCA_964571845.1 of uncultured bacterium. GTDB lineage: Bacteria > Hydrothermota > Hydrothermia > B15-G9 > WFZT01 > WFZT01. Next base: position 4,863 of record CAZNDM010000124.1, read on the forward strand.
TTTTCATAGATACTTCTCCTTTGCGTAATTTAAAAGACCACCGTACTTTATGATCTCTTTTACAAAGTCCGGAAACGGTCTTGCCTTCAGCACTTTATCACCAACAATGATCTCTCCGGTATCGAGATCCACCTCAATCGTGTCACCTGTCTTGACAAGATCGTAAATCTCCTCGTTTTCGAGAATAGGAAGCCCGATATTGATAGAATTTCTGTAAAAAATTCTGGCAAAACTTTTAGCAATAACAAGGGCAACTCCTGAAGCTTTGATGGCAAGAGGGGCATGTTCCCTTGAAGATCCAATTCCAAAACTCTCACCTGCGACTATGATATCCCCGGGCTGAACCTTGCTTGCAAATTCAGGGTCAATGTCTTCCATGCAGTGCTTTGCAAGCTCCTTCTCGTCTGTGGTGTTCAAATATCTCGCAGGGATGATAACATCTGTATCAATGTTGTCCCCAAATTTCCAGACTCTTCCTTTTATTTTCATTGTCTCAACCTCCCATTATGTATTCAGGAGAAACTATTTTGCCCGCAATAGCGGATGCAGCGGCTACTGCAGGGTTGGACAGGTAAACTTCTGACTCAACATGCCCCATTCTGCCGCGGAAATTTCTGTTGGTCGTTGAAACCGCCCGCTCCCCAGGAGCAAGGACTCCCATGTGTCCACCAAGACAGGGACCGCATGTGGGTGGTGCTATTACAGCTCCCGCATCAAGAAATGTCTCGATGTAACCACGCTTTAGAGCTTCTTTGTAAATGGCTGGTGTGGCAGGAAAAATGAGCAATCTGACTTTGTCAGCAACCCTGTGGCCTTTCAATATCCTCGCCGCTATCTCAAGATCTGTTATCCTTCCATTTGTACACGAACCTATAACAACCTGATCAATCTTTATGTCCATCTTTTCCACTTCGTATATGGGTTTTGCATTTTCCGGAAGGTGGGGAAAGGAAACCTGTGGCACAATATCCTCTGCTTTGAATTCATAAATCCTTTCGTATTCAGCATCCTCGTCGGAATGATAAACCGTATATTTTTCTCTCTCTTTTCTCTCCTCAACATATTGAATTGTTTTTTCATCCGGCTCGATTATGCCTGTTTTGGCTCCTGCTTCAATAGCCATGTTACAAATGGTAAACCTGTTATCCATGTTCAGGTTCTTTATTGTGTTACCGGTAAACTCCATCACCCGATAATTGGCTCCATTTACGCCAATTTTACCAATGATGTAAAGAATGATATCCTTACCGCCAGACCACTTCGGGAGCTCTCCGTTTATGATAAACTTTATGGTCTGGGGGACTTTCAGCCATACTTTTCCAGTGATCCATGCAAAAGTCAGGTCGGTTGAACCTATTCCAGTTGAGAATGCCCCAAGAGCTCCGTATGTACATGTGTGAGAATCTGCACCTACCACAAGATCGCCGGGCAGGACAACTCCCTTTTCGGGCAGTAGAGCGTGCTCTATTCCCACTTCTCCAACTTCATAATGGTGTGTTATTCCATACTCACGGGCAAAGTTTCTCATTGCCTGCGTTATTATAGCAGTTTTTATATCCTTGTTGGGAGTATAGTGGTCGGGGATGAGTCCGATCTTTTCAGGATCAAAAACCTTTTTTGCCCCTATTTCGTTAAACTGCTTGATGGATAGTGCTGCCGTGATGTCATTACCGAACGCAAAATCTACATTAACGAGATGAATATCCCCGGGGGTTACCTCATCCACTCCTGCATGCCTGGCAATTATTTTCTGGGCAATTGTTTGACCCATGATGACCTCCTATGGTTATGAAAACTTTATTATAAACGCATGCCATCGTTAGTTTAAAGCCACCACTCAGAAGGTGTTCAAAAAATTTTTATCGGTGATAACTCTTTTTTTACCTGGCTAAAAAGCCCGTTGGAGTAAATCTTATGGTTTCTCCCAATGTCATCACCCTCCTCACTCTTCTAAAAACTCTCTTTATTTTCCACTTCTGCTTGCAAAAATATCTACCAAGCCCGAGTGTTTCAAAAAATTTCTTTGGGATAAAAGGGATCTATAATTCTTTTAACTTCCTCCCCCAGGGCGTTCAGGACTGCGGAGAGGACACTCACCATCCTCCTATCTTCAGGATGCATTAGCACTGCGTGGAGGATGCTTATCAATCATCTCCACGATGCCACCCTATAGAGGCTAAACAGATGATAGTCTGTGCAGGAACACTTATCAATCTCCTCCACAATGGCGCGCTATAGGGACTAAACAAATAATAGTCTGGATGGGGGCGCTTGTGCCACCCCATAGAAACTAAATAAACGATAGTCTGGGTGGGGAATGCTTATCAATCTCCTCCCCCACAAGACGGATGTCTTGTGGGGGAGGATTAAGGAGGGGGCAAAAAGAGTGGATTTGACAGGGGAAGGGCGGTGAATGGTCTTTTTACCCTCCCCTCAATCCCCTCCCGCAAGCGGGAGGGGAGATGGTGGGGCCCCTCCCACTTTGTGGAAGGGGAGTTTGTGAGCGAGTCCTTCCGCTTTATGGGAGGGGAGTTTGTAGATGCCTTCTCCCACTTCGTGGGGGATAGTTTTTTGGGTAGGGTGGACTCCTGCAAGTGGAAAGGGAGCTGATGGTATAACCCCCCACTATGAGGTTGGGAAATTTGAAATTGAATTCTCAAGCCAAGTAAGAGTGAGGTCAAAATGGATGTCCACAAATGGGAGGATTTACTCTTCTACTTTCTTCATCGAGATGCAATGAGCTTATGAAAACTCATTAAACTCTTTTCCCACGCCGCCTTACGGTGTTGGAGAGGGTCGTCTTCCAACCCCTCCCCCGAACCTCGAAGAGGTTTGGGGGAGGATT
>CAZNDM010000125.1:0-5538 GCA_964571845.1 uncultured bacterium
ATCCCATGGATGCCCTCCAGAGTTTATTTAAGGTCAAAACAATATCGTTTTTACATGTTAATGTCAAGATTCACCAAAGGGTGTTTGAAGAAATCCCCCTGGAATAAAAAGGTATGCAATTTTTTAACTTCCTTCCCCAGAGCGTTTAGCAGTGTGGGAGGGGATACTCACCGTCCCCCTCCGGGATTCGTCAGCATTTTGCGGGGAAGAATTCTCCATTTCCTCCACCACTATTGCGAGATTTCTTAAGCCTCCGGTAAGTGTGCTGAGGATACTTATCAAACTCCCTTCACAAGACGATTGTCTTGTTGGTGGATTTAAGGAGGGAACAGAAAGGGCAAAATTAACTGGGTAAAGCAGAAGAGCTCTCTTTGCCCTCCCCTCAATCCCCTCCCGTAAGCGGGAGGGGAGACAGTTGATGATCCCCTCCCGCAAGCGGGAAGGGAAGTTGCAGGTGATCCCTCCCACGCGGAAAAGGAGATTGATAAGTGAACCACATGCTACTTTGCAAGGTCTCGAAGAACTCCCGACAACCTCCTCTCCCACATTGTGGGGGAGGATTAAGGAGAGGGTGGAGCGAAGTAAAGGGGGAAATAACTACTGGCAAAATATTTTTCAAACTCCCCGGATTCACCGAACTGTGACCGAAAAATTTTTACCGGTGGTTATCTTTCCCTTTCGTTTTCAGTGTAAAATCCAGCACCTTGCTATTTTTTCCGTGCCAGCAGAATAAAAATTATAGGAGTGAAAATGTCCATACCCGGCTATCGATTAAGCACGTTACTTCCTGTTAACGATGTGAATAGCCTTGTTGTGGACAAATTCAGCCGCCTCCATTATTGCCTCGGATATGGTTGGATGAGGATGGATTGTGTAACCGATGTCATACGCTGTGGCCTCAAGTTCCATTGCGAGAGCAAGTTCCCCTATCAACTCTCCTGCATGAGGTGCGACAATTCCAGCACCAATAACACTGTCTGTTTCCTCATCTACAATTATTTTGACAAACCCATCATACTCCATCATACCTATTGCTCTTCCGTTGGCCGCAAGAGGGAATCTCCCAATTTTGACTTTGTATCCCCTCTCCCTTGCTTCGAATTCCGATAAACCAACAGTTGCAATTTCTGGGCTTGTATAAACAACCGCAGGGATAACCCTGTTATCAAACTCAGTATCCTCTCCAGCGATATTTTCAGCAGCAATTACTCCTTCCCTGTGGGCTTTGTGAGCAAGCATTGGCATACCCCTTATATCACCGATGGCATAGATTCCCGGTACAGGTGTTCTCATGGACCTGTCTGTTTTAATAAATCCCTTCTCGTCTGTTATATTTCCAACACGCTCAAGTCCCAAACCGTCAGAATTTGGCTTCCTACCGACAGATAGCAAGATTTTGTCAGCTTCAAAAATCTTTTCTGAACCTCCTATCAAAACCTTAACCCTGTAGGGACCTGTGCCTGTATAACCAATTGCCCTGGATGAGGTATAGATCTCAATACCGGATTTCTTTAGATTTTTTTCGACAACTTTTACAAGATCCAGATCTATGCCGGGAAGAATCTGATCCATCAGTTCAATCACATAGACTTTTGATCCGAGTCGTGAATAAATTGTCGCAATTTCAAGCCCAATAACACCACCACCTATTATCAGCAACCTTTCAGGTATTTCTTTTATCTCCAGGGCTTCTGAAGAGGAAATAACACCCTCACCGAATTTGAATCCCGGGATCTCCAAGGGGCTCGATCCAGTAGCAATGATCGCATTCTGAAAATATATCTCTTCACCTGTATCGGTTCTCAAAATCTTACCCGATGTAAACACTGCCTTTGCATGCAGGAATTCAACCCCATTTGCTTTAAACAAAAATTCCACACCTTTAACAAGTCTATTTACAACAGAATTCTTCCATTCTCCAAGTTTTTGAAGATTTACCCTGAGATCGGAAAACTCTATTCCTGCCTGACGGAATTTATCGGCACTGTAAAGTGTTTCAGTGGCGCTGAGGAGAGCTTTCGTTGGAATACAGCCTTCGTTTAAGCAAACGCCTCCCAGCTTCTTTTTCTCTATGACAAGGACTTCCCTTCCCAGCTGGGCAAGCCTGATGCCTGCAACATATCCACCAGGTCCCCCTCCAATGACGACATTTTCAACCTTTATCATTTGACATCTCCTTCTTTACCTCTTCCCACAATGTATCCATCTCATCAAGGGTCATATCTTCCAACCTTTTACCAGCTTCTTCTGCTTTTTTCTCAATTCTCGAAAATCTATCAACAAACTTTTTTACAGTTTTTCTGAGAGCCTCTTCCGCATTGATACCCGTGTGCCGTGCATAATTCACTATTGAAAATAAAAGATCTCCAATTTCTTCCTCAATTTCTCTCTTGCTTTTTGCCTTTTTTAGCTCCTCAACCTCTTCCTGGATCTTTTCCAGAACATCCTCTCCACGCGACCAGTCGAAGCCCACTCTTTTTGCCCTGTTCCCGATTTTCTGCGCGAGCATAAGAGCTGGTAATGAGAAATTCACATTTTCGAAAATTCCATATCCCTTACTCTTTTCCCAGTTTTCAAGCAGTTCGTCCTGAGATTCAAACTTTTTCGTGCCAAACACATGGGGGTGGCGATCTATCATTTTTCTGACTATTGAGTCTATGACATCGTCACAGCTAAATTTCCTCTCATCTTCGGCAATTTTTGTATGCAACATGGCGAGAAAGATTACATCACCGAGTTCCTCTTTGAGTGCGTTCCAGTCCTTTTTGTCAATAGCGTCGAGCACCTCGTATGACTCTTCCACAAGATCGTATTTGATAGTCTCATTTGTCTGTGCCCGGTCCCATGGACAACCGTCAGGGGCTCTGAGTCTCTCCACAATCTTCCATATTTCATCAAATGATCTTTTCATGCGAAAAATTATATCACCCCGTTATCGGCTTAACAAACGATTCAGAAGGCTTCAATGCTCAAGGATGAGCTGAAATTTCACAGAGAGGGTGTTCAAAAAATATTTTTCCGGCGATCGTTCTCCCTTTCAATTTGCAGGAAAAATCTCTTTATTTTCCCTTCCTGATCGCGAAATCCCATTGCGTGGAAGAGATAACATCTGATTTCCCCTCCTGCTTGCGAGAAGATCCACCCACATCCCTCCCGTTATGTAAGAGGAATAACTTGCAACCTCTCCTCCCGCCTGCGGGAGGGTGAAGAGAGCTCTTCTGTTTCTTCCAGTCAGTTTTGCCCTTTCTGCCCCCTCCTTAATCCTCCCCCACAAAGTGGGGGAGGAGATTGTCGGGAGTTCTTCGAGACCTTGCAAAGTAACATGTGGTTCACTTATCAATTTCCTTCTCCGCGTGAGAGGAATCACCTTCAACTACTCTTCCCGCTTGCGGGAGGGGATTGAGGAGTGTTCCCCACAAAGTGCTGACGAATCCCGGGGGAAGGGCGGTGAGTATCCTCTCCTGCACTACTAAACGTTCTGGGGTAGTAAGCTAAAAATACATACCCCTTACACCCCAGAGGAATTTTTTCGAACACCCTCCACAAGGGGGTTTGACAGGCAGGATGTGTTGCGGGAAAATATTTAAAAACCAATAGGAGTGAGGAAAAGTGGCAAGATTATTTGAATATCAGGGCAAAAAGATTCTTAATGAGGTTGGAATAAAGATTCCACAGGGAAGGGTAGTCAGAACACCGAACGAGGCGGTAGAGGCATTTCGTGAAATTGGCAAACCGGTTGTTGTAAAAATCCAGGTCTGGACAACGGGAAGAGCTGGAATTGGTGGAATAAAATTTGCGGAAACGGAAGATGAAGTTAAAAAGGCAGCGGAGGAACTTCTGGGCAAAAAGGTTGGTGAATTTGAGGTAAATGAGTTGCTCGTAGAAGAAAAGCTCGAAATAGATAGAGAATTCTTTGCGGGTATAGTTATAAACGATGCGGAAAAATCACCTGTGGTGATCTTTAGCTCGTTGGGTGGTACCGGAATTGAGGAAATTGCAAGAGAACATCCAGACAAGGTGGCAAGTTATACAGTGGATGTTGTAAGAGGGTTTTATTCCTATCATGGCCGAGAACTTGCCAAGAAAACCGGTTTGAGCGGAAAATTGATAGTCAAAATAGGGAATGTTCTTGCAAATTTGTACAAAGCAATGACTTTATATGATGCACGGTCAGTTGAGATAAATCCCCTCGTACTAACAAAAGACGGTGAGATTTATGCAGCAGACTGCCACATTGTTATTGATGACTATGCAGTGTACCGTCATCCGGAGCTTGGAATCGAAATAGCGAGAGAGTTTTCAAGGCCAGCCACAGAACTTGAAAAAATTGCGTACATGGTTGAGAAAAACGACTATCGCGGAACATTCTATTTCTTCCAGATGGTTAAGGATGTTCCACCTGATGGGAAACATATCGGTTTTCACGGTGCCGGTGGCGGAGGTTCAATGATGTCCATGGATGCTGTTTTAAAAGCGGGATTCAAACCAGCCAATTTTACTGACACAAGCGGGAATCCACCAGCATCCAAAGTTTACAGAGCTGCAATGATTATCCTCTCACAGCCTAATATAGTCGGGTATTTTGCATCCGGTTCAGGAGTAGCCTCACAGGAGCAGGTAAATTCCGCCCGGGGATTCGTAAAAGCCTTTCTCGAGGATGAACTCGATGTCCCCGCTGTCCTGAGACTTGGTGGAAACCTTGAAGAAAAAGCCATTGAGATACTCCATACCTATTTGAAAGATCTGCCTGTAAAGGTGGAAGGATACGGAAAAGATGATTCTGCAGACTTCTGTGCCAAGAGGTTAAAAGAACTTGTGGATGAAAATGGTAGAAAACTGCACAAAGTAAAACCGTTGAAAGAGTTTGTACCCCCTGAAAATGCTTACAAAATAGAAACCCTCACTGGAACTATTTTTATTGACCACGAAGTGTGTAATAGATGTGAGAGCAAAGCCTGTGTAAATGAGTGTCCAAAAGATGTTTTGAAACTTGAAAAAGACGTCCCTGTATTGAATCTCGACAAATCAGAGGTGAAGAAAGGTAAATGCACTGAATGTCTCGCCTGTGAAATTGCCTGTAAGTTTCATGGTGAAGGTGGTCTTTACATCCACCTACCCATACCGGGGTTAAAAGAATACAGAGAGAAACTAACTGGAAATTAAAAGCCAATCAGGAGGGGCGTGGTTTAAAAATTTTTCTCAAGAAGCTTCTGACGTTGCCGTCTTTATGACCATCCCGATAATAGTAGTATTTTCTGTACTCCACATAGTTGTAACCAACAGTGAAAAGATTCAGGACAATATTATTAAGAACAACTCCGAGAATTTTAGCGTCAACTCTCCTTAAGGATTCAAAGGCCTTTTTGAGGGTATTGATACTTGTAACTTTCTGCCTTGCAACAAGGATGACACCATCAGAGTAAGCACTTATCTCTATCGCATCCGTCACCGGCATCAACGGCGCACTGTCTATCACCACATACTCATACCTCCCCCTCAACTCCTCTATCACCCCCCTCGCCCTCGCACTCCCCAATA
>CAZNDM010000126.1:0-2513 GCA_964571845.1 uncultured bacterium
TTTTTGCTCACCTGGCTACTTTTAAATCGGCTTTCTGATCTTCGCGAAAAAGAACCCTTCTGTCTGATTTTCAAAAGGATACAGACGGCGGGTTTTCCTCACTCTTTCGTCATAAATATTTCTTTTCCACCTCAGAATCCCTTCTTGCATCTTCAAGCCAAAATCTGGAATTTCAAGAATCTCAGCTTCAGGATGGCGTGTGAGCAAGAAGTTAACAACTCCCTCATTCTCCTCTGGCACGAGAGTACATGTGGAATAGACCATTATACCACCCGGCTTGAGAGCCCTGTAGGCAGCGAGGATCAAACCTTTCTGCGTCCTCACAAGATTACCGACAACTCCCCAGCTCCACCATCTCAGTGGTTCGTAAGTCTTATGAAGTGTCCCCAGCGCCGAGCAGGGCGCATCTATCAAAATTTTGTCCATCCTGCCCTCCAGAAACCTGCCAAACTTATAACCGTCAAGCTCGGTGACAATCGCATTAAGCACGCCGAGTTTGTCTATGTTGTGTGATAAAGCCCTCACCCGCTCAATCGAAATGTCATTTGCCACTATAACTCCCTGATTTTTCATCATTTGCGCCATCTGAGTCGTCTTGGATCCCGGTGCCGCCGCTATGTCAAGGACAAACTCCCCCGGCTTTGGATCCAGTATCAACGGCGGAATCATTGAAGCTTTTTGCTGAACATAATAATAGCCCAGGAAATGCTCGATCGTCTTTCCTATCTCAAAAGGCGCCTCCTCCACTTCAAAACCACATGGATAAAAATCTATCGGTGACAGGCGAAATCCCTGCATCTCAAGCCTTTTGACAAGCTCTTCCACCCCTATCTTCAGGGTATTCACACGAATCCCGGTCTTTAAAGGTGTCTCCATCCAGTTGAGAAATTCCTCTACCCTGTCCCCCAGAAGATCGTTAAGCAGATTGAAGAGCTCTCTGTTTTTCTCAAATAATCTCAGTTTGTTCTGAACCATTCTACTGTGAGTTTCAAGCCCTCCTCGAGGCTGATTCTCGGAACCCAGTCCATTTCATTCTTGATTTTTTCAACATCAAGGTAAACCCTGTAAACTTCACCGGGTCTTGGAGGCTTGTAAACCGGGTCTTTTTCAAAACCCGTGAATTTCTTTATCAGACTGAAAATTGTATTGACATTTGTTCCTACGCCTGTTCCCACATTAAAAATGGGATCAAGAGAGCTTTTTATCTCCTTCTCGTAGTTTAGTGCTGCAAGATTGGCATCAGCCACATCTCCTACATAGACGAAATCCCTTTCCTGCCAGCCGTCGCCAAAGATATAAGCTTCTTTCCCCTGCAGCATTCTTTTCGAAAAAATAGCCACCACACCTGCCTCACCATGTGGATCCTGCCTCGGACCATACACATTGGCATATCTGAGGACCACATAGTTTAAACCAAAATTAACATGGTTCATGTACAGGTAGTGTTCAACTGTGTGTTTAGAAATACCATAAGGGGCAAGGGGGTCCACGGGATGCTTCTCGTCACAAGGGAGATAAATGGGCTCTCCGTACACAGCCCCACCCGTGGATGCATAAATGAATTTTTTAACTCCATATCGTAAAGAGAGATCTATCAAATTAAGGGATCCTATTATGTTCACTTCTGCATCAAATCCCGGATCTTCCACTGAACTTACAACGCTGATCTGTGCTGCATGATGATCAACAACATCCGGTCTCTCTTCTTTGAAAATCTCCTCGAGTTTTACCTTTTCCCTAATGTCAACTTCGTAAAATTTTGCCTGAGGATTTAGATTCTCCCTCCGTCCCGAGGACAGATTATCAACTACAATTACCTGATGACCGCTCTCAATAAATTTATCAACTACATGTGATCCAATGAAACCCGCTCCTCCTGTCACAAGAATTTTCATGGTAGCCTCCTTACGAAAAAATTAGACCACGATTATAAACTGAACGGTCTGAAAAATACACCTAACCCATATTCAGGTTGCTTGAAAAATTGTTCAGGGGAAAGGAGGGATGAAATTTTTCTCCCTCCGAAGTGCATTTTGCAGCGTGGGGGATATTCAAAATCCACTTCACGCCCTGATAAAGCGTGTGTGATCACCTTTCGATCTTATCCAAAAAGCAAAGCTTCATAGGAACTCTCCTTCAAATCCCTCCCCCACAAGATGAATGTTTTGTGGGGGAGAACTCACCTTCAATCCCTCCCCTGCGACATGAAATGTCGCGGAATACTTGCCTTCAAACCCCTCCCCCACGCCGTAGAGCGGCGTGAGGGAGGATTAAGGAGGGGGCAGAAAGAGCTGATCTGACAGAGAAAAGCGGGTGGGGGTTTATTGCCCTCCCCTTAATCCCCTCCCACTTCGTGGGGGGGCGATGGTAGGGATAATCCCCTCCCGCATGGTGGGAGGGGAGTTGTGTGTGGACTCTCCCACTTTGTGGGAGGGGAGTTTGCAGGTAACTCTTTCTACTTCGTGAAATGGGCGGTTGTAGGTAATTACCTGCTACAAGTGGTTGGAAATACT
>CAZNDM010000127.1:0-7978 GCA_964571845.1 uncultured bacterium
CCCTATCTGCTTTTGCCTGTCGGATCAGCTCTTTTTACCCCCTCCTTAATCCTCCCCCACTTCGTGGGGGAGGGGTTGGAGGACGATCCTCCCCCGCGAAGCGGGGGAGGGGGTGGAGAAGTGGTCCTCCCCAAAAACAAAGCTTTGGGGAGGGGTTGGAAAAGTGAACCTCCCTCGCAGAGCGAGGGAGGGGTTGGAGGGCGATCCTCCCCCACTTTGTGAGGGAAGAGTTGGAGAGGTGATCCATCCCGTAAGTGATAACGCATTGCTTGAAAGAAACGATAAAATCCTTCCCGCACTATGTAGGAGCGGGTTTAAAATTTCATTCTCCTGCTTTGATGAAAAGGAGTGGAAAGATTATAATAAGTCAAATTCTTTTATGGAGGAACCCAATGCGTAAATTTTTACCTATTTTCGTTGCAATGGCCCTTAATGCACAGTTTGTCGGATTTCCAAGATACAGGACGGCTGGTGATGTTCTGAAAAACAGGAAATTTTTTGAAAAATACTCAAGGGTAAGAAATGAATTAAGAAGGTTCTGGCAGATGTATGGCATTGAGAACTATCCAGCCATCCGTGCTTTTCAGAATTCAAAAGCAGTTTACGATACTGGAACAGTTACCATCAGGGTACTTGCTCTGCGCGTGGAGTTTCAGAGAGAAGATCCTGACGATCCCCTGACGACCGGGGACGGTACATTTGTTATGGAGGATAACGGCGAGGACAGGATAGTTACGATCTGTAACGGTGATACTATCTACAATCCCTTTTACGATCCGCCTCACGACTGGGTTTATTTCAACAGGCAGATGGAGGCTCTCGCAGATTATTACTATGTTGCCACATTTGGTAAGGTGAAAATTGAATGGGTTGTAAAGCCCGACAGTGGAAGACCGCCGATAAAACTACCTCATCCCATGCGTTATTACGGAGACACGATTAACATGGCAACTGGCCTCGTTACACTCGTTAGAGATGCTTTTATCGCTGCTGACACTCAGGATTCCACCATCAGGTTTAACGATCTTGATGGCAATGGTATTAACGACGCACTTGAGGGGGTATGGGACAGGTACATAATTTTTCACGCTGGAAGTGCCTGGCAGTCCGATCTTCTCTTTGATACACCTTTTGACATCGCCGCTGTTACCATTCCCGCCGGCGCACTCGAATACTACCTTGGGACTCCTTTTATTGTCCTGAATGAAGGTCAGGACACGGTTTACGATGCCAGCCTTCTGCCCGAAACCATGGCTCAGGATGGTGAGGAGATCAAACTTCAGGGGACACTTATACACGAACAGGGACACAACTTCTTTTTCCTGCCTGATCTATACGACACTTACATGAGAGGGTCCGGTATAGGCTCCTTTGGGATCATGACGACATCGCCGTATCTTGGAGTTAAAGGCCAAATCCCTGAGGGTCTGATTGTGCCACTGCCAAATGTGTGGGAAAGAATCTGGATGGACTGGTTTGTTAGATATGTTTTTGGCAGGGGGTTCCTGAATTCTGATGTTTTGCAGACAGTTGATCCCGCACCTGTGGCTGTCGAATTTACACTTAAGACAAAAAACATACTCGTTGACTCACTCGGCATATTCAGATCAGGTGAAGTTTTTGGAGTTGCGGGCGGCAATTTCCTCGAAGATCCATATTCATCTGTGAGATTTTTGAAAATCCCGATAAACGAGCACGAGTATTTCCTTGTGGAGAACGAAATATCGGACATACCTGCCAATGATTCTGTTTTTGTGTGCAATGGTGATACCTGGGATGTGCACATAAGAGGGAAGTATAAGGACGGCGTAGTTGTCCATTTCTACGGTGAAAATGATTTTCTCATCGGCGGGGCACCCGGTGAGAGCAGAGGACTCCTTATCTGGCACATAGATGACAACATCATATGGCAGAACTGGGGTTACAATGAGGTTAACGCCGTTAGGCCAATGGGTGTGGATCTGCTTGAAGCTGATCATGTCCAGGATTTTGAAAGGTGGACAGAAAACGGCTACTACTCTTACACATGGTTTGGTTCACCCTATGATCTTTATTTTGAAGGCAACAACACAGAGGCGTCCGATACATCCCATCCTTCGACGCGCGATAATTCAGGTGCATCCACGAAGATCAAAATCTTTGACATTGGTGAACCGGATACTGTCATGACCTTTAAACTCGTTCGTGAAATCGGCGGCCTTTCTTTCAGAGCTGGATACACGAGCTCCCCCACTTCTGTTACCGTGCCCACTGTTAGCTTTATCAATTCTGCTGGAGATTTCTACATAATCGCCCAGAATGTCAGAAGGTTTTTAATAGATCCAAACACTCTCGATAGCACCCTGGTGGATACATTTGCCCTTGTCTCACTTTACTCAAATATTGGCCTGCCCTTTGATGTTGATACAATCAGGGGAACTGTGGCTTTCGAACCTGCTGTTTATACATTTGACTCCGTGGCGATGGCTATCGTGCCCATGAGGGATGGCAGGATCTTTAAATTTCTGATTGACAAAACAAGTGGTGTCTTTACCGGTGTATCTGTCGCAGCAAGACTGCCGAGTTTTTCAACCGGACCACCGTCAATTGCTGTCGTGGACGGAAACATCAGGATATATGCCGGCTGTGATGACCAGAACATCTATGTTATTGATCCTGACAGCGGTATTGTGGGAAGATTTTTCACAGCCTCACCGCAGTTCTCCACGCCTGTTTTCACGGATCAGGGCGCAGTTATACAATCAGCAGATGGCAGGCTGATTTTCACCGACTCAAGCCTGTCTGCCGTTGACACAGCCTTATTTAATCCCGAAATAGTACCGACAAAGGTCATGCCTATCTATGGGGATGCAGACAATGACGGCACGAAGGAAGTTGTAACTGTAACTTCAGGTGGAAAACTTTATGTCGTGGATCCCGAGACAAAGGTGATTGAAATGACTGCTGAATTCAGCGATTCTCTTGTAACGCCGCTTGCAGCAGGTGATCTCGACGGAGACGGCTACCTCGAATTTGTGTTTGGAACACAAAATTACATTTATGCTTTCAACCATCTTGGATCACTCCTCAGTGGATTTCCCGTTGAGGTTCAAGGTCCGAAGTCTCAGCCGGTTATTGGAGATGTGGATGCTGATGGCAGGCCTGATCTCATTATCGGCGTGGGAAATGAGGGAATTTTTGCATTCAACTGGAAAGGTCAACTCCTGCCCGGATACCCCATAGCTACTGGCGACAGCGTTTCTTTCTCCATGATGCTGAAGTCAGATGGGCGGGAATACAGGCTTGTTTACATATCAAACGGTGGTTTTGTCAGTGTCTGGAGAGTCGGAGATACCACAGGTTACTGGACACAGTACGGTAATGGACCTGAACATCATGGAAGACTGCTTGTCCAGCCCCGACAGGCTTACACGCCTGATTTCAGAGAAAGATTGTACTTTTATCCCAATCCAACTTACGACGGTTTTACCACCTTCAGAATGAAAATTCCTGCTTATTCAGATGTCAGGCTTGAGTTCTTTACCTTTTCTGGTCATAAGATGAAAGAGCTGGTATTCAGGGGTGTGAGAGCTGACGATTTTGTTGAAAAAAGACTGAATCTGACTGATCTGCCATCCGGAATCTATTATGTTAAAATTACTTATGCCGATAAAACAAAAATCCTGAAACTTGCCATTGTGAGATGAAATCGTTCATCCGGATGCTGGGTTTTTTAAAATCCCAGTGGTTAAACTTTGTCCTCTCCCTCATCTTCATGATGGGATTTTCTGCGCTCAACGGAATATCGCTGGGCATGCTTGTACCCATTCTACATGTACTTTTTCGTGCCAATTCAGGTGATTATTCATCCATTTCCGGTTTGAGTCCGACCATAAAGAACCTTCTCATAAAGCATATCCTGAGTTATCCCCCCATTCAGGCGGTTGAGAGGCTGGCAATCTTTATCATTGGTGTTTACTTTCTCAAAGGGCTATTCATGTACCTGGGCCGCGTTTTCACAGCGATGGTTAACGAAGGTATTGCAAGGGATTTAAGAAACAGACTGTTTTCAAAAATGATGGAGCTCCCTCTGGGATTCTTTCATTCTATCAGTACAGGAGATATTTCCTCAAGGTTTATCAACGAAGTAACACTTGTTAAAACCACATTCACAAACGGTTTTTATGTGATTCTCAAAGAGGGTTTCAACATCATTGCATTCCTCGTTGTTGCCCTGTGGGCGAGCTGGAGACTCACGATCATAACTCTGGTGCTCGTGCCAGTTGCCAGCGGGATTGTTGTCCTTCTTGGCAAAAAGATAAGGAAGAGGGCAAATCGAGCAAACATTATGATGGGTAAGATTGGTAAGCAGCTCTCAGAGGCACTCGGTGGAATTAAAGTTGTAAAAGGCTTTGCCACTGAAGACAGGGAGATAGAGAAGTTCAGGAAAAGATCATCAGACTTTTACAGAGCCTATGTGAGATTTGAGTCAGTAAATGCCCTCGGCTCTCCGCTTACTGAGTTTGTAACATCCATCATTGCGGGTCTCATTCTTTTCATCAGTGCGAGATTAATATTCCAGTATCATACCCTTTCTCCAGAAAAGTTTTTTGTGTTCCTTGCGGCATCCCTTTCCATGATGAGTCCTTTAAAAAGGGTTACACAGGCGAATTTGATTCTTCAGCAGGGAATTGCATCCATGTGGAGACTCTTTGAAATTCTCGATGCAGAGCCTGAACCTGGACTCGTAAAAAGGGGCAAGATCCAATTTAACAAACTCAAGGATTCCATCGTCTATGATGGTGTTTATTTCTCCTACGACGGTAAAAAGTGGGCGTTGCAGGACATTTCCTTTGATATCAGGAGGGGAGAGAAGGTTGCCCTTGTTGGTCCATCAGGTGCGGGCAAGAGTACAATTGCAGATTTATTGATGCGTTTTTATGAGCCCACAAAGGGCAGAATACTCGTTGATGGAATGGATATCAGGATGTACGAAATCAAAAGTTATCGCAGGAAAATAGCGGTTGTGCCGCAGGAGACTTTTCTCTTCGATGGTACAATTTTTGAAAATATTGCCTATGCCAGACCTGATGCAACGATGGAAGAGGTTATCGAAGCCGCGGAAAAGGCGCAGGTACACGAGTTTGTTATGAAACTCCCTGATAAATATGAAACATTGATAGGGGAGCGGGGAATCAGAATATCCGGTGGAGAAAGACAAAGGATCGCTATTGCCCGCGCCATCTTGAGAGATCCTGAAATTCTAATACTGGATGAAGCAACATCTTCCCTTGATTCCTATTCCGAAGAAATGATCAAAAAGGCTCTCGACGAGCTTCTGGTCAACCGCACCTCGTTGATTATTGCCCACAGACTTTCAACAATTCTCAATGCTGACAAAATTATCGTCATCAACAGAGGAAAAATCATGGACATGGGGACACATGAGGAACTTTACAAAAGGTGTAAGCTTTACAGGGATCTCGCCAACCTTCAGTTTATCGGAGTGAGTGGAGAATAAAATTTTTGGAAAACTTCCCCCACCCGGGAGAGTGGGGGAAGCCGTGTTTACTTCGTGTAATCGTAAAATCCTCTACCCGTTTTCCTTCCGAGCAGTCCGGCAGCCACCATTCTCCTGAGTAGCGGGCAGGGTCTGTATTTGGGATCCCCAAGATCTCTGTACATGACCTCAAGGATAAAGAGGACCACATCAAGACCGATGAGATCAGCAAGTGCAAGTGGACCCATGGGATGGTTGGCTCCGAGCTTCATCACCTTGTCTATGTTATCTCTATCTGCCACTCCCTCCATCAATGCGTAGATGGCTTCATTGATCATTGGCATCAAAATTCTATTTGCCACAAAGCCCGGATAGTCGTTAACGAGAGCAGGATCTTTATCGAGTTTTTTGGCGAGGTCCATTATGGTGTTAATTGTTTCATCCGATGTGAGCTGCCCTTTGACGACTTCAACAAGTTTCATAACAGGGACAGGATTCATGAAGTGCATGCCAGCAACTTTATCGGGTCTGCTTGTTACAGCTCCGAGCTCAGTAATGGAAATCGAGGATGTATTTGAGGCAAGGATTACTTCAGGCTTTGTCAGCTCATCGAGCTTTTTGAAGATGTCTTTTTTAAGATCCTTGTTTTCAATGACAGCTTCAACGACAAAGTCCACATCCTTTACCTGCTGGATGTCCGTTGTGGGGAGTATCCTTGCAAGGGCAGCCTTCTTATCTTCTTCTGTGAGTGTCCCCTTTTTGATCTGCCTGTCCATATTCTTTGAAATGGTCTGGAGGGCTCTTTCAAGATACTCTTCTTTTATGTCAACGAGAACGACATTATACCCGAATTGAGCAAACACATGGGCAATTCCATTACCCATTGTACCGGCTCCAATGACCGCCACATTTTTAATCTCCATTGCATAACCTCCTTTTTGAGAGCGTTGTTTTATATTATACGGCGACACTTTTCCTTGACCATCCCTGTGGTTTGTAACAATCTTAAAGTTGTAATGAAAATCACACTTGAACACGGGAGCGGCGGAAGGAAAACAGACGAGCTGATAAGGAAGATTTTCTGGAAGTACTTCGGTGGGGGCGAAGTGCGGAAAATGGACGATGGCGCTGTCTTTGAAAACGAGCTTGTGATCTCAACGGATACCTTTGTGGTAAATCCGATAATTTTTCCCGGTGGTAACATAGGGGATCTTGCTGTAGCCGGGACGGTCAACGACATTGTTTCAATGGGTGCACAGCCGCTGTATATGACGGCGGGATTTGTACTTGAGCAGGGGCTTGACACAGCTGTGCTGGAAGAGATTCTCGGATCAATGGCTTCACACCTTGAGAGCCTGGGCATCGAATTGGTAGCTGCTGATACGAAGGTGGTGGAGGCAAGGTATGCGGATGAGCCCGGTGTTTTTATTAATACCACAGGTGTGGGGAGGATTTACAGAAGATTGCCAGGCAGGGAGGGTATAGAGCCTGGAGATGTTGTGATAATTACGGGGGCGGTGGGCGAGCACGGCTTCGCCGTGCTCGCCCACCGCCTTAACCTCTCTTCCTCCGTCAAAAGTGACACAAAACCCCTCTGGCCACTTATCAAACCTGTCCTGGATCAGGTGAATGTTAAATTCATGAGAGATCCAACCAGAGGGGGCGTCGCACAGACTCTCAATGAGATCGTTGACGGTATGAACTTCGGCATCAGGGTATTTGAAAAAAATATCCCGGTTAAAGAAGATGTTAAGGGATTGAGCGAACTTCTTGGAATAGATCCGCTTGAGGTCGCAAATGAAGGAAAGATGATCATAATTGTACCAAAAAAGGATGCTGAAAGAGCCGTTGGAATTTTACGGGACCATCCAGACGGGAAAGAAGCATGTGTAATTGGGGTTGTAACGAAAAAGCATCCGGGCGTTGTTACGATTGAGAATGCCTATGGTGTCGAGCGCATTCTTTATAAGCCGACTGCAGAGAAGCTGCCAAGGATCTGCTGATGGGTTTGTGATTGCAATTTTGATGGTGTTTTCTGGCTGCTGTCACTTTTTCGATGGTGGCGTGTTAGTTAGATAACGAATATAGCTCCCTGCTTTGATCAGAACAGTTTTCTCCCGCTTTGTAAAAGGGGGATCAAGAATTTTCTGAAAAAAAGGGATCATGGATGGTGAGTTTCCACTACCGTGCAGAAAGCTCACCCACAAACTCCCCTCCCACGAAGTGGGAGAATCCACACACAACTTCCCTCCCGCTTACGGGAGGGTTCACCCACAAATTCCCCTCCCACTTGCGGAAGGATCCACTCCCAAACTCCCCTCCCGTTTACGGGAGGGGATTGAGGGGAGGGTAATAAAACCTCCATCCACTTTTCTCTGTCATATCAGCTCTTTCTGCCCCCTCCTTAATCCTCCCCCGCGGAGCGGGAGAGGGGTTGGAGGACGATCCTCACCCGTATAACGGGGGAGGGGTTTGTCGAGTATGTGCCCGCGGAGCTGG
>CAZNDM010000128.1:0-3776 GCA_964571845.1 uncultured bacterium
CAGAAGAATGATGGATAGTAAACACCCCGCTTCGTGAACTGACATCACTCATGGAAATTTTAAAAAATGACTCCAAAGCTCTCATGGATTGAGTGAAAAGGCGTTACGCAGATTTTGCCCTCGGAATAAAAATTAATATGAATAAACCGAAGGCTTAAGGTTGGAAGTGATATATATTATTCAAAATGTGAAAGTATACGAAAATTTCGAATATTTATAACCAATCATAAAATGGGGAAATATCATACGAAAACGGGATTCTTCATTCAATTCCCTTCCAGAGACAACATTTCCACGCTTTTTTAATGTATGCATGTTTATACAGTCCAAGTCCAATAACACGCATCGTATTCACCAGTCTCATAAACAACAGTTGAAGCGCCCTCCACGCACTCACAGAAAATCGATGTACCCACCCTTCCTCCTGAACCCAATTAAATCGCACAACTCACTACTTCTCTATCTTGGGGATTACGTCACTGTTTAGGTGAAATTCTTGGGGAACATTGGTGTGCCTGAACCCCGAAGGGGTTCAGGCACACATTTTTGTCAAAAGTTATTTAAAAAAGAACGGAATTTCGTACTCAGCTGATTCTTTCGAATCGGATGCATGCACTGCATTCCTCTGAATATCGGTTCCAAACTTTGCTCTGATAGTGCCTGGAGCAGCTTTTGAGGGATCGGTCGCACCCACAACTTCTCTAAGTCTCCTGATTGCATCTTCGCCTGCAAGGAGGAGCCCGACAACAGGTCCTGAGGTCATAAACTCCACAAGGGAGTTATAAAAGGGCTTTCCTCTGTGAACTGCGTAGAATTTCTCCGCCTCTTCACGGGAAAGGGTTTTCATTATTATTCCGCGTATCTCAAATTTGTCCTCAACCATGGAAATAATGTCGCCAATCGCCCTTTTCGCAGTTGCATCCGGTTTTATTATCAATAGCGTGAGTTCCATCATTTTTTCTTATATTCCTCTGCGAGCTCAAATCCCTTTGCCAGGGCTTTCAGGTTGAGCTCCACAAATTTCTTTTTTACCACCTCTTTGATCGACTCTTCAAGTGCCTTTTTGCTCACAATACCGGTTATTCCGGCGATGAATCCAAGCGAAAGAATGTTTGTTACAAGTGGAGTTCCGAATTCCTGAGAGGCAATTCTGGCAAGTGGGAGTTTATAGATGTTTTTCACTTTATCCTCATCAGGGATGCGCTTCACATCCGTTATGTCGCATATCAGGATCCCGTCCTCTTTGAGGGTTTTGACATATTTATCGCACGAATCCTGATTAAGCACGAGCAAAATATCGGGTCTTGTGGCTCTTGGATAGGTAATCTCAGTATCAGAGATAACCACATCAGATCTTGAGGAGCCGAGACGGGCTTCAGGTCCATACATGGAAGCCTGAAGTGCAACCTTGCCATCCTTGATGGCGGCATTGGCGAGAACATAACCAGCAAGGAGCAATCCCTGACCACCTGCTCCGGTAAGTGCTATCTCCACTCTACCCATCTTACTTCTCTCCTCTTATTTTTGCATATTTTTCCTGAAGAGTTTCAATATATTCGGGTCTGTCACCTTCGTAAATCACACCCATGGGGAATGCGTTCTCCTTCACACGGCCACCCACGCGGTAAACATGGGTCTTCTGCCACTCGAGCATTGCGTATGGGTCAACCATGTCGTTCAATCTGCCGTAGTATGTGGGACAATGGGAAAGCACTTCAACAAGGGAGAAACCTTTCTTCTGGAGTCCCTGCTCAATGAATCTCTGGGTCAGTGTTATGTGGTAGGTTGTACCTCTTGCCACATAATTTGCACCTGCTGCCTTCGCCACTTCACAGGCATCAAAGGGCTTTTCCATCTGTCCGTAAGGTGCCGTGGTCGCAAAAGTATCCCTTGGCGTAGTCGGTGAGACCTGACCACCGGTCATTCCGTAAATAAAGTTGTTTACAACAATTGCAAGCATGTCAATATTTCTTCTCGCAGCGTGAACAAAATGGTTTCCACCGATAGCAAGTCCGTCGCCGTCTCCGAGTACAGTAATAACTGTGAGCTCGGGATTGGCGAGTTTTATGCCGGTTGCAAATGCGAGAGCTCTTCCATGTGTTGTGTGCAATGTGTTGAAGTCTGCGTAACCGGGCATTCTACCAGTACAACCGATTCCGGAAACCATTGCAATCTTATCTTTCGGTATGCCGAGCTTCTCAATCGCCTTAAGAAGGGCGTAGAAAATGGCTCCTATACCACAACCGGGGCACCACACATTTGGCATGTGGTTCATTCTTAAATACTTCCAGCCGGGATGCTCCGGGTGATCACCGTCTTTCTCTATCCAGATTGCAAAGTCAGGACAGTGATCCTCACAGAGCATACAACCTGTACACCGTTCCAGTGCCACCACCTCTGGATAACCAACATCGTTGGTGGCAAGTACATCGGTGGGACAAATGTTTACACAAATTTCGCATTTTTTACATAAGTCCTCACGGATATGGATCTTCAAATCTTTCCATTTAGCCAATTTAATAACCTCCCATTCGCGGAATTAGTCCCAAAAAGATAAATCTACATGATGGAATCGTCAAGAAAAATTGAGCATTTTCAAGGATCGCACGACATCGTGGAACAGGGTCTCAAAAAATGTCGTGATGTAAAATTTTTGGAATCTCCCGTCAGTTTTAAAAACATGGGGAATACACGTGTATTATTTGCAACTTAAAGAGTTTGAGAAATGTGTTGAAAGCTTTTGCGAAGTTTAACTTTTTGCCTCGTGGTTTTAAAATATACAAATGATTTTATTGATCTTATTGTCATTTCATGTGGCGCTTTATTCAGACCGTGGTGTATGGGAAGACGGCAAAATTGCTCTCATACAGATGTTCACATCTCACGGTCACCAGGTAGATACAGTTGATGCGGATCTCATCAACTCCGGCATTCCGCAATACTATGATCTTCTTGTGATTCCGGGGGGCTGGGCAGTGAACTACAGGCGAAGAATAAACTCTCAGGGTCTTTTGAATATCAGAAATTTTGTCTCTTCAGGCGGAATTTATCTCGGTATCTGTGCAGGTTCGTACTTTGCCGCTGACACTATTGAATGGGAAGGCAGAAGATACGATTATCCCCTTGATCTTTATGACGGTATTGCTATTGGGGCAATTGATTCGATAGCACCCTGGCCCAACTACAATATGGCGAGGCTACTGCTCTACCCCGAAGTCTCAGGTGAGGACACCATACAGTATGTTCTTTATTACGGTGGACCCTATTTTACAGGAGGAAATTTCGATACACTTGCGGTTTA
The DNA here is from genome assembly GCA_964571845.1 of uncultured bacterium. Taxonomy (GTDB): domain Bacteria; phylum Hydrothermota; class Hydrothermia; order B15-G9; family WFZT01; genus WFZT01. Next base: position 3,302 of record CAZNDM010000128.1, read on the forward strand.
CACGGAAATTAATGAGCCTGCGATAATAAAATTCAACTATGGCAGTGGCTGGGTTGTGCTGAGTGGTGTGCATCCGGAGATTGAAGAGGACAGTAACAGGGACAGTACGGATTTTGCATCCGAACTCCCGGATTCGGGCAGCGATTGGGCATGGTTTTTGAGTATCCTTGAAAATTTAACAGTGGGAATTGGTGAGCCTCTTACACCTGCTCTGGTTCTGACAGTAGAAGAAATTTCGAAAGCAGGGAGGATTTTTTCACTTAACGGTCGAGTTTTTAAGGGTGTTCCCCGGGCTGGAATTTATTTTGTTAAATTTAACGGAAAATACAGAAAAGTCCTGGTCATACCCCGATAAAGGCTCATCAGAAGGAGCTGCCTGATTTTTATCCCTTATGTCAAAGATACAATATTTGCAGAGATGAGTAGTGGGAGGCATCATACGTGAAATATCTTTCACCGAAGAGGGGAATATCGC
>CAZNDM010000129.1:0-5273 GCA_964571845.1 uncultured bacterium
TCATGGGAGGGGAGGTTGCAGGTGACCCCTCCCACAAAGCGGTAGGGAGGTTGCAGGTGATCTCCTCCCGCAAAGTGGGAGGGGAGTTTATAGATGGACATGCCCGCACGGCGAGAGGGAAGGTTGGAGGTGGTCCTTCCCTCAAGTAGGAGGAGAGATTGGATGTGGTCTCTCACATAGTGTGAGGAGAAGTTGGGTGTAATCTCTTCCACGAAATGGGATTTTGCAAGCGTTAAGGAAAAACAAAAAGAGTTTTTCCGCAAAAGAAAGAGCAAGTAACTACTGGTAAAATATTAGCACCCTCTATCTGCAACAGGTTTGCCCGGCGCAACCTCAACAAGGTGTGCCAGGATTTTCCGAACGCCCTCTGCCTGTAAACCCGACTTCTGTTTCTCCAGAGCAGGACGAGGGTTAATCCATGTACCTGCCACCGTTTATGTCAACCACCTCACCGGTTATGTAATCGTTCTCAAGCAGGAAAATCACGACATGCGCTATCTCCTCTGGCGTTGCTATCCTCCCAAGCGGCGTGATGTTTGCAAGCCTTTCCTTGATCTCGTCGGGTATCATCTCAGTGTCAACCGGACCCGGAGCCACAGCGTTGACCGTAATCTTTCTGCCGACAAGCTCGGATGCAAGGGCAAAGGTTAGACCAATGAGACCCGCCTTTGATGCAGCATAATGGGGTCCTGCCACGCCTCCCATCTTCCCTGCAATGGATGAAATATTCACTATCTTCCCTCCATCAGGCATGTATTTCAAAACCTCACGGGAGACGATAAATGCACCTCTCAGATTTATCCTCATTAACCAGTCCCATTCATCGTCGCTTATCTCCAGTACTTTGAAGTTCTTCGGAAAAACCCCAGCATTGTTCACAAGAATGTCAACCTTTCCAAATCTTTCGACGAATTCCTCTACCATGTTTTTCACCTGACCGGAATGAGATACATCAGCTTTCAGCAGCACACCAGAAACTCCCAGTTTTTCGATCTCCTCAAGCACTTCTTTTGCCCTGTTTTCGTGACTTATGTAGTTTATACCAACATTCACACCTTTCTGAGCAAGGGCTATACAAATTGCCCTGCCGATGCCTCGAGAACCGCCTGTTACAATTGCATTCAACCCTTTTAAATTCATAATTTACCTCCCGGTCAAAATTGAGACGCCTCCAATTAACAACACATAAATAACAACCAGCCTGAATTTCTCCTCATTTACACTGGCGTGTAAAAACTCTCCGAGGTAAAGGCTAAGTGCTATTATGGGTAAAAACACCAGTGTTTTCACAATATCAGAAAAATCGAGAATTCCAATGAATGCATAGGCACCAATAAGAATGATGTCCATGATTATCCACAGAAGAGCGAGGGTGCTCCTGAACTCCGATTTGTTTAAATCAAGTTTGTTAAGCACATATACGAGGAGTGGCCCACCTGAGGCATACATTCCTTCAACAACCCCGGAACCAAAAACGAAGAGATTCACAACTTCGGGCCTCAACTTTTCCATCTTTCTTCTGTAAAAATTCAAAAGTTCAAAAAGTGCGAGAAATGTAACGACGATACCGAGAAGACGCTTTGAACCGGCGGCGATTGATTTAAAAATAGAAAGTCCAACCATTGCACCGGCAAACATAATCGGCAGAATCTTTCGCAGAAGCAATTCCATCTCAACATGACTTGAATGTTTTTTGATAATGTAAAGGTTCAGAAAGAGGTCGAGCATAACGAGAACGGGAAGGATCTCCTTGATCTGGAAAAAGAAAGAACCAAAGGTGATTGCGAGGACAATACTGCCAAACCCTGTCATCGCCTGGATCGTGTAGGATAAAAAGATTATCACTCCAAGTGCCATTCAGAACCTTTTCTCCCTGTGTAAAAACATAGTTATTATAAAAAACAGAATGCCAATGGCAGCAAAAACCAGTGTCGTCATGCCAGTGCTCCACCTCCACCAGAATGGGCCATTAATCAAAATCGTGAGAGTTCCGATTATCGGTACCACAAAAAGATTCATGATCCCGATCTCCTTTGCCACGGGTGTTTGAAATTCCGGATCGACTATTCTGAGAAGCAGAAGTCCACTGGATACAGTTCCCGTGACGGTTCCGTAAATGGCGGCTATTCTCTCAAGATTGTAGGAAGGAAGCCTTCTTCCGAGGAATACCACGACAACTGTTGTAAGAATACCTGCAAGAATGGAGATCACAAGGAGCGGGAAGACATGGGACACAACTATGGAAACCTGAATAGCAGCACCAGTTGCAACGATGAGGAAATCCACTGCGGTCCCCGTTATCCTTCTCTGTACACCTGAATCGATGAGATATTCAAGACCTGCAATGGACATTATTTTTCTGACAATATAAGCAAACGCCATTCCAACGATAAAAAAGAATCCCCACGCCATTTTCGCATAATCCTGTGGTAGATGCGGGGCAAGAAACTTTATAAACCCGTAAGTAAGTGAATAAACCACTCCTACAAGTGCGATCTGGAAGGCAAATGTGTCAACATTGGCAGGATGCATGGTCTTCTTCCCTATGCACGCCTTCTCCGAAGATTTTCCGTAATACCCTTTCAAGAATTCTTCTCCTGGAGACACTGATCCTGCGAGTCCTTTTCTTATACCCCAGTTGACAAGGGGAACACCAACGAAGAATGCAAACAGGAATCCGATAGTGGCATACGACAGCCCAACACTTGCAGCTCCTTCAAATCCAAACGACTCCCAGACCTTGCCAAATGACAGGGCTTCTCCGGGTCCCTCATTGAAACCAAGTGCGGTCAAAAAGCCAAATGAGGGATGGAGGCTCGAACCAGCGATCAAAACAATCAGCCCTCCAACAACAGTCTGAAGAGGAAATGTAACTCCCTGAACAAATGCCATCCATAGAGAGCCTCTGACAACCTCCTTTCCAGCATCCACACTCCTGAGGATAGGAGGTGTCAGACCAATGGAGATAAAGGATATGTTGAAAAAGTGATACGCAAAAGCCTGAATGGTCTCAGGACTCAGTTTAACGACATGAGTATTCACAAGAATCAAGCCAATGAGACCACCAATAAGTGAACCGGGGAAGAGAAACTTCTGGAAGAGCCTCACTTTTGCCCTCACAAGAATCCCCGAGAGCAACATAACTGACAGAAAAGAAAATACGAGCATTGCCTCGAAAGGGAAGGGTGTACTCATAAAAACCTCCTTTTATCTGAAAACACTGTTTGTGAATTCAATCAAAAGTTCTTCTCTCAATTCAGGGGAAAGTTCGTTCAAAACCTCGTTGATCGGGGCAAATCTTTCAGGCAGTTTGCCCTTCTCAATGCCTGCCAGTTTCATCAACCTGTAAAGGGTTGAGCCTGACAAACCAATTTTTTTGATTAAAGATAAAAGGGGCCTGACCTTTTTCAGAAGGGTTCCCGAAGGCAGCGATTTTGCCTTTTCCACAGCTACATTGAGATCCCTGAGAAATTCGTCTATCCTGTTCACATTTGAATAGTTGATGGAGAGGTGGATGTGCTCCTTTGAACTTCCATACCTTAAAGCTGGCTGGATATACCAGCCCATGGAGTTTACCTCATCGATGATGTTAAAGATATTTACTGTCCTCGAAGTGAACGCAATAAGGGTCATCTCGGGCTTCACGACGAGCTCGAGATCGGGATGATTTTCGATAAATTTAGTTACCTTTTCGACTGCTTTTAACTTTTTGTCAATAAATTCCAGGTAACGCTTTTTACCCACAAAGTTCAGTGTTGTCCATGCGGCAGCAAGTGGACCTCCGCTCTTTGTGCTTTGAACGGTTGTATTAATCATCGTGTAGCCTGTCCATCTGGAACATGCGAAGTATTGATACTTTCTGAGTTCTTTTGATCTATAGAGGACAACCGAAGCTCCTTTTGGAGCGTATGCGTATTTATGAAGATCCATTGAGATGGATGTTACGCCGGGGAGAGAGAAGTCAAATGGCGGCACAGGGTATCCAAGTTCTTTCATAAAGGGCAGAATAAACCCACCCATGCACGCGTCAGTGTGAAAAAGGATCCCCCTTTTCCGGGCAATTTCAGACATTTCTTCAATGGGATCAATGACACCATGAGAGTAACACGGGGCAGAGCCGGCGATCAGGATGGTGTTTTTCGTAATGGCATTTTTCAGATGTGAGACATCAGCCTTCATCGTAACGGGATCAACAGGGATCTGGATGAGCTTTACACCGAGATAATGGGCGGCTTTGTGAAAAGCAGCATGGGCTGTTTCCGGTACTATCATCTCCGGATCCGTAATCTTTTTCGTTTGTCTCATGTAATCCCTTGCCGTCTTCACCGCAAGCAGAATACTCTCAGTACCACCACTCGTAAACGAGCCTGCAGAATTTTTATCTCCATTGAGATGTTTTATGGCAAAGTCAACGATGTCGTTCTCCATCTTCAAAAGGCTCGGAAAAACCGTGAAATCGAGCCCACTTTTGTGATAAAACTTGAGGAGGGCAGTTTCAGCAACTTTTAAAATTTCTCTTCCGGGATCAAAAACATAGCCAAAAACCCTTCCAGATGCCCAGTCAACATCTCCTGCCGAGACCTCATCGAGCAGTTTGAAAATTTCTTCTTCAGAGAAACCGTTTTCAGGAATGTCCATGGGTACTCTCCTTTAATGGAGTATATGAACATGTATGCGCGCTGTCAACTCCAGGTCAGGTCTATTTGAAAAATATTTTACCGGTGATCACACTCTTTTAACTTTACGGGAAAAAAAATTTTGTCTTCCTCTGCCTGCGAGAAAATCTAACATTTCGTGGGAAAAATTGCACCTAACTTTCCCTCCCACTCTGTGAGATGGGTCACTTACAGTCTCCCCCTCCGTTTGTTGGAGAGGCACCTATAATCTCCCCCATCGCACGGTGGAAGGCGAGACTGTGGGTGCCCCTTTCCTTATATCACTTTAAGTCAAAATGGAAGGCTCGACTGTTAAAATCCCTCCGCCGACACGCAATAATGTGCTCCTTGCCTAATATCACTTTAAGTTAAAATGGAAGAGATTTACCAACCCCTCCCTCGCTCCGTGAAGACACACTCGACAAACTTCTCACTCTGTGAGGGAAATTCCAACCCCTCCTTCGCTCCGTGAGGACACACTCGACAAACTTCTCCCCCACTCTGTGAGGGAAATTCCAACCCCTCTCCCGCAAAGCTCTCCTTTGTGGGGGAGGATTCCTTCTCCAATCCCTCCCCCACCAAGTGGGGGAGGATTAAGGAGGGGGCAAAAAGAGCTGA
>CAZNDM010000130.1:0-24587 GCA_964571845.1 uncultured bacterium
AAGCTCTATTTCTTTTTCTCTGTCTTTACTGCTATTCTACCCCCTCCTTCCCCCACAAAGCAACGCTTTGTGGGGGAGGAGACTTGTGAAGAATCCTCCCCCACAACATTCCATGTCGTGGGGGAGAGGGTTGAATGGAAATCTTTCCTCTACCTCTTCAAAGTTTGGGGGGAGAAGTCTGAAAAAGGAACCTCCACACTGCAATACAATGTGGGGGAAAAGAATTTGAACTGCTTATGCGAGAAAACGCAATTACTTTTATCTTATTGGTAAATTTCATCTGCGATCTTCACCTTTAGGTGAAGATTTACCCACAGCCTTTCTTTCACTTTTGCAAGTTCACAATCTCTCTTCACGATTGTGGAAATTAATCAATAATTTCCCTACTACATGCGGAAGATCCCCAACGACCTGCCTTCCCACTTGCGAGAGGGAATTATCAACCGTCTTTCCTCCTGCTTGCGAGTGGGAACCACCCTCCCCCTCCCACGAAGCGGGAGAGTCACCCGTAAACTTCTCCCCGCCATGCGGGAGGAGCCACCCACAATCTCCCCTCCCACGAAGTGGGAGGGGATTGAGGGGAGGGCAAAAAAGCTCTATTTCTTTTTCTCTGTCTTTACTGCTATTCTACCCCCTCCTTCCCCCCACAAAGCAACGCTTTGTGGGGGAGGGGACTTGTGAAGAATCCTCCTCATAGAGCTAACACGGTGTGGGGAAGGGGTTTGTTTGTGTGAATCACTGATATTATCTTCCCCGCATCGTGTCGTGGGATTTTTTAGTTCTCCTTCATACCTCTTCGGGATTCGGGAGTTTTAGGTGTGGATTTTTTGGTATATTTCAGGTACAGTTCCTTTCATATCTTTCCGGAGTTCAGGAAAGGAGGTTGTAAGTGTCCTCCTGTAAAGGACCTGCCTCGCAAAGAGGAGTTTGATGTCCAAATTTTCCATTAAACTCCAGTATAATACAGAAACCATGAGAAGGTCCCTCATTTTCTTAATCGCTGTTACTGGGATTGCGCTTCTTGTTCACGGATACAAAATCGGTGAATACCTATTTTTAATCGGAAGTTTTCTATTGCTTTACAAAGTCGATATTTGCAAACACCAGGTCGCGGTAACTCTTGGTTTCTTTACGGTAATTCTTTTACTGAAGTTCCTCCAGTACGAGTTTTACATGTCAACGGGTTATGACCTCGGAATATTTTCAAATATTTTGTACAACCTTTCTCATCATGGGATTCTGTATGATTCGTTAAACGGAAGGCATGGCTTTTCAGGGCATATATGGCCAGCTGCGTTTATCCTTGCACCGCTTTTTAAACTGTGGAGCCATCCCGGATCTCTTCTTATACTTCAGAGTCTGGCGATTGCACTAACGATACCCGCGCTCTGCGCTTATGGTAGAACCTTCAAACACATTTCAATGATAGCATTGCTTCTGATGTTTAACATATATCTGCACAGGGTATCAGCCTTTGATTTTCATCCAGAATCACTTGCCATACCCATGTTTTTTGCCGGGGTTTTTGCCCTCGAAGAGGGCAAAAACCCCGGCTTTTTCCTGATCCTGCTCCTCACCCTCACTCTCAAAGAAGATATTGCTATCGGATGGCTATCCCTTTCGCTCTATTACATTATTTCAGGAGATCGCCGGAAAGCTTTGAAAATAGCAGTTCCCGCCATTATCTATTCCGCTTTTGCCCTTATCCTGTTTCTGAAGTTTGTCGATTTTGCAGCCATGAGAGAGCTTCACTACTCGGGTGATTTCAACCCCTTTCACAGGATTAAACCTGTTATTGAATTTTTTGCGTCCTTTGGTTTCTTACCACTGATTCGTATCAGAGAAACTGCGATTTTCTCTATGCCTCTCCTTGAACACCTCTCGAGCGCAAGAAGACTTCATTACAAGCTCAAATGCCAGTATTCTGCCCTGCTTATACCACTATCCATTATTGCCTTCCTGAAAACTGAGAAAACCTTCAAAAGAAAGACGCTCACATCCCTTGTCATTTTTGGTGTTCTATTTTCAATCAGTTCGAGGATTTTGAGCACCTACATAGACATTGACAAGGTGAATCTGGAAAAAGCTCGGTACATAGATTCTTTAATTGAAAATTTTCCCGAAAGAGCAAAGTTGTGTGCTGGAAACCATATAATTCCCCATTTAGCTACGAGGGATGGTGTAACACAGTTTCCTTTAATAAACGGCGCGGATTTCATAATTATTGATACAACTTGGCACGATTATACTCCTATAACACGGGATTCTGCTGAAATACTCATAAAAAGGCTTATAGAATCGGGGGATTATGCGGTAAAATCAGACAGTTTTGGAGTCCTCGTTTTAAAAAATGAAAAAGATAGGTAGAGTACTCATACTGGCCGGGTTTCTGGTATTGATTCTGTCTATTTTTATAAAACTTCTATTCCCTGCCGGAGTTAAAGCCGATCTTCTGATACTAAAATTCAGCTTTCATGACATCTCAAAAGCCGTGAATTTTTCTATTGATCTGCTTTTTGCAGGCTTTCTTTTTACTTATGTATCATCCCACAGCTATCCTGACTGGAAATTGCTTTCACTGGTATTTTTTGGTCTGACAGCTTTTCTGAAAGTCCTCAGGTACGAATTTTTCCTTGCACCTGGTTACGATCTTGGTAATTATGCCAGCATTCTTCACAACATTATTCGGCATGGCAGGCTTTTTGACAGTTTAAATGGTGTCCATGCCTTCAGCGGGCATGTTCGACCGTTTCTCATACCCCTGTCAACTGTGTTCCTGATAAAAGAGAGTCCAATAACGCTCCTTGTTCTTCAAACGGCAGGAGTTTCGCTCACGATACCCATTATCTTGAAAGTTGGCAGACTGTATTCTCTTGATGGCAAATCGGTCAGATACCTTATGGCTATCTTTATTTCAAACATGTATCTGCACCATGTTAACGGTTTTGACTTTCATCTTGAAGCATTTGCAATTCCTCTTATTCTTCTTGGTATCTATTTTCTTGAAAGGAGGACCTTAACTTCTGCATTGATCGTCATACTTGTGACCCTCACCTTCAAAGAAGATGTGGCTATCACATGGTTTTCAGTGGGGCTTTACTATCTTCTCGTCAGAAAGGAGTTTAGAATCGGCATCATCGTTACAGTGATTTCAGCTATCTATGGAATGTTTGCTGCATACCTGATCACGCGATATGTCGATTTTCAAACAATGCAGGAAGCTCATTATTCCTCGTTTCCGGGAATTGGAAGTATTCTATCATCATCGATCAGGTTTTTTGCTTCCTTCGGTTTCTTACCATTGCTTGATCCGGGGAGTGTAATTGCCTGGACACTTCCGTTTCTGGAGCACATAACAAGCTCAAGACCTCATCATTACAATATTTTCTACCAGTATTCTGCAAACCTGTTGCCAGTGGTTATATGGGGCACAGCACTGGCTTTGAGAAGGGATTTTAAATTCAAGGATAAACTCGTGGCACTCGCAATTCTCTTTTCAGTGTTCCACAATCCTCTGAGTCTTTATATCGATGTATCAAAAGTGGACTTCTCAAGGAGGAATTGTTTGAAAAAAATTCTTTCTGAGATCCCTGAGGGTGCGAGGGTTTCGTGTGGAAACCATATCTCTCCACATCTTGCGACACGGGATGGAGTCTTCCAGTTTCCTCTTATAGACAGTGTGGACTATGTGATCGTCGATACGAGCTGGCATGATTTCACACCAGTTGATGAAGATTCAGCCTGGAAAATCATTAATTCGCTAAAAATGCGTTATAAGACTGAATCCCGGTGTGGTGTACTGATACTTAAACGAAAAGATTGATCATTCTAACTTCTCAAATTTTTTGCCGTAACTCTCCATAGGAACAGGTCTTAGAATTATCAACTTAATGATTTTTACCCTCTCGGTAATCTCGCCAGCCATAATATTGGTCTGGTACTTACATTCAGCAGGGAGTTTGATCAACTCAATGGGAACAGTATTTCCAGCAATATCTGTAATTTTAACATTCCTGTCCAGTTTGTAGATCGCCTCATTTATGACCGCCTTTTCCCGTGTAATTTCCATCAGCACACCTGTCTCAAAATTCTCAGGGCCATGCGATAGGCTCAGGTTTTGGGCGAAGATAAATGAAATGAGTACAAAGTACATTAATCCCTTTCTCGCCATATTATCACCCCGCTTCGAGTTTTTAAAGGTAAAATTTCTTTAACTTCAACCAGCTCGCCCGTGCTGGTCTGAATAAACCCTTTACCCTTTTGTTTTGGACTTTCAAAGAAGTGCTGCGTTGAAGCTATCCCTTTGCCGAGACTGATAGATGACTTAAAAATGGTTCTTTCACCTGATGTAACTGTTCCTCTTTCACCAAGTATGGAGAATTTGTAAGGGGTTCCTGTCATGTAAAAAAGTGCATATAGATTACTGTTCCCTCCGAATGCGCAAATATCTTTTTCAGGGATAAATGTGGTGACAAAAATTGCGCCTCCGTAGATTATAGGTCTTGAGACAACTCTCTCGCCAGGTGTTGGAAGTACCCGCATCCATCCTTTGTAGGAAGCAACGAGTTCCATGAATTCGCGGTAAGTGTATGTCCTGTATTGATAATCAACAAAAACTTTACCGCTGGGCAGCTGATAAACAACTGCATCGGAAACATCGATAAGGTCATCGGTGGAAACAGTTCCTTCGCCAGGATCTTTGAATGCATAAAGGTAGTTGTACGACTTATCAGCCTCATCGAGATCTGAGAAGTACTTTCCCGTGCCTATAAAAATCCAGAGGTTATCCTTCTCGTCGAGAAAAACAGCTGGCTGAACGGTTATGGGACCATCAGCGGTAAAGATGTCCTTGAGTTCCCATGTAACGGGATCGCCATCGAGTGAAAGTCTCCAGAGTTCACCCTTGTAAGAGGTGCCTGATTTTCTGTTGACTCCGATGTAAACATAATCAGTCTGGAAATCCATGTTTGTATCAACGCCTACCGGACTGCCGCAGAAGGCGCGGGAGTAGGGGAGCGGTAATTTTCTTACAAGTTTTCCAGTTTTTAGATCAAGCACATAAATGTAAGCCTTTTGCGAGGATTCACCTGTAGTCTGATCTGGTCCTGATCCGATTACCACATACCATTTTCCTGATTGATTGATCTTTCCCTTTCTAACAATTGACGGATAGGTTGTCGTAAATCCAAGATCATCGTCCCGAAATTCCCAGAGAAAACGGGGCTCAGAAACATCTGGATTTGTTATGTCAATGGCAAAGTAGGACGAAGAAAATTCATAAGGACCGCTCGTAATTTTGCCACCACCAAATCTCAGGCCGCCGATGAGAACAGTGCCCCAGCCTTCTGGATGATCTCTATCTGATGAAAAAATTCTGGCATCTGTTACTTTGGGTTTCAGATCCACATAATAGACATGGCAGTAGTCGGGGTCTGCAAGCCATCTGAGATGGGGTAACACATTTCTGGGTATGAAAGACCACATTTCTTCACCCACCCTGTGACCCGCACCGTTTATCTCCAGGGTGTATTCGCCTGTTCCGACTTTGTAAATACCGGCATTAAAAGCATGAAGCATTCCGTCGTTGGCACCGACATAAACCATTCGTCTCCTGTCTTTGTACTTTCTGTAGAAATCCTCGTAAGACTTGTCCCTGTAAATCAGGTCGTATCTTTCAGAAGGAGCACCAACAAGAGTAGGGGAGGAGTAAACAATGTCACCAAGCTTCCACTCGCGTTCGGTACCATCCACTGTAACTGTTCTGTCTCTAAATCCGTACGACTCCATATCTTCTCCTCTTATAAAGTCGATAAGATTTTCCGCTGCAGTTAGTGATCCGACACCAAGGAATGGCTGTAGTGTCGGAGCGTTGGTCCTTGAAAATTCTGTAAGTGATAGTCCGGTAAAATTATCAATGGCTGTGAAGATATTTCTTGATCCGGGCTCTCGCTCCGCAAGCAATTTGTGGGCTTTCCATACAGCCTTTACATTGTCGATGTTAGTAGTGGAAACAGGGTAATAAGTATCCGGGACACCGTCACCATCCCTGTCTGCAAATTTCAGGACTTTTGTTTCATTATTTTCAAATGAAAAGCGGATGATGGTGTCAACAGAAGGTTCGAGCTTGAGATTGTGATTAGAGTCTTCTCTCAGATTTCCCCATGCATCCACCCAGAGAGCCTGAAGGTATCCGAGCCATGTGATTTTTCTTATTCCCTCGTGAAGTACGGGCACAAAATAGGCTTCAAGAGCTGTTCCTTCTCCAGTAACGGAGGATGAAAGAACTGAGACAGATGTTCCCGAAGATACTCGTTCAAGAATAAAAGCGAGTATTTTGAGAAGAGCCTGCTCGAGAAGATAGCCCGAGGGCGCTTCAAAGTAACCATCAGGGATACTATCCCCATCCGCATCCCACTCCTCCTGTAAATCGGGTCTCTTGTTTCCGTTTCGATCCACAAAAGACCCGTTTTTTGCAGCATCTTTCAGCGTGTTTATTGATGGTTGCCCAAAGGCACGAATTGTGTAAATATCAACACTCTGCGTGCCTTCAAGGTCACTCCTTATGTCGTTGGTGTGCATGAAAAGAGCAACATCATCAAGATAATCGCTTCCGCCACTCGACCACGGATAGGAACGGGGACTTTGCCCCTGAGGCACGGGATCGTTTCCATCATCGTCGTAATCCCTCAAACTTGCAGGGATATCTCTGTCCATCGTCGGTTCTCCATCTGTAACGATTATCACACTTGAATGTCTGCATGGAACCGGAATGGCCTCACCACCGGAAATAATGTAATATGGATCGTAAGAAGGATTTCCAGGGTCTCTACGGAAGTCTCTCCATGAATAGTATGGGGAACTCTGGGACAAAAATCTGTAGGCTTCATAAAGGGCTTCAGACAGGGGAGTCCAGGTACTCCTGATACAGTTGCTACACCGATCTCCAAGATCTCTGTTTATGGCTGAAATTATGTGGTTGTAGTGATAATCTCCATTGTAAAAATCATCGCCGTCGTGAATATAGTTAGCAATATAACCGCCCTGTGAATAGTTGAAAAACATGAGGCCATAACGGATTTTGCCCGCCGTTCTCTGGATTATTCCCTCTGGCTCACCCTTTCCGTTGATCAAAATAGCAAGTGTGTATGTTCCAATTCTACCGCTGTAAGGTGAGTATCTGTAAAAACTTATAACAGGTTTGCCACGACTATAGGTCCTTCTTGAGTAAATCCTGTTGTAAGGGAAAGGTGTGTATCTATGAGCATTTAAAACCATCTTCATGTTGTTGGATCCACGAGCTTCAAGATTAAACATGAGAAGGGTGTCCCCGCCCCGGATAACAGTTTTACCTCCTGTCAGAACCTTACGGGCAACATCAATTCGTGTCATGGAAACCCAGTTAAGAAAGTTACCCGACCATTCTCCCGATGGATTTTCGAAGAAATAACCGCCGTGAGACGATGAGTAGGAGTAATTTTTTGCAGGATCAAAATATCCAAAATAGTATGTGGATGGATCAAAGCCGGAGGCAATGTTTGACGGATTTTCATCATTATCATAAGCAGCCCAGAGCATACTGCCAGAGTTGTCCAGAATAATGAGAACATTCGGAGTCACGGCATTTGCGACAAATGGAGGAGTGGCACAATAGTCACTCATCGTGGCACCCAGAATCATTACATACAGGAGTAAAAACATGCTCATCGCCTCCTTTTATTAAAAACTTTTTATAACATCTCTGTAGTTTGCTTCAATCACGAAAAGCTCACCTGATTTTCCCCGTGCCTTTGAAGTTATCAGATAAAATATGAAGTACTGTCCCGCTCCTTTCCCTGCTCCTTCGTAACCTGAAGCGAACTCGATCACCGTTCCCTTGGCGCGGGCAACCAGAATTTTTTCAACAGTAATCTCGACATCATACTCTCCAAGCTTAACATTCAGCGTCCCTTCAGGATTCTCCCCTTTTCTGCCCATCTGTGCTATCTGTGACATACCAACCTCTACACCAGACGAGGCAGCCTCAAGGGCACTCTCGTACTTGACCGTTGAAAACGAAACCTTGGTCGTCTTCTGCGTTAAATTCACCATAATGAGCCCAAGAGCAAGAATTATTATGAATAATATCAAAACAGTTACAAGTGCAAAGCCACTGTCCTTTCTCATCTTATGTTCCTCGGTATAACCCTTTTTGTAACAATGACCCTGCGATAATGAGGGTCTTCTATTTCATAAACATGTTCTTCTATCCTCACAGACTTTTCCGGGAATGTGTACGAGGGATCCCTTTGACTGCTTTTAACGAGAATCGAAAACCTCACAAGACCCAGCTGAGTTTCTATCTGCTCTGCATTGAGTGAGTTTATATCAGTTGTCCAGGTATCGTAAATTCCATTGTTGTCCGTATCCAGCAGAAACGATACTTCAAAATCTTCTACGCTGTCTATGACAGGACTTTCGTTCCTGTAAAGCACACCGTTTGAAATGTAGTATTTTACCGTATCATGCGTATGGTTCGGAGATGTAGTAAAAACAAGGCTCGCCTTTCCCGCTGTAACAGGATTATCAGCACTCAGTTTAATCTCCAGACACGGGTCAGGAGAACCGTCTCCATTGAGATCCGGTCCATCCACATCCGTAACATCAAGGACGGGAAAAGGTCCTGCAAGGAATCCTTTCGTATCTGTCAGAATAATTATCCAGTCTCCTGCTTTTATGTTACCCTTTACCCATTTTCTCACCGTCAAATTTGGTGATAATGTGGCTTTCTTAACAAGAATACTCCAGGCAGGAGTCCTGTCCGTCCTTCCAGCATTACCAATGATGAACAGGGTATCTGGACTGGAATCAATGGAATAAATGGGCTTAACATCTTTTCTCAATCCAAATCCGGCATGAATGATGTCGTAAACAATGAGATTTACACCAGTGTAGGATTCAACCTGGAGAACCGACTTTGATCTCTGAATGAGTGAGTATTTAAACTGTCTCTGAAAAATAAAGAATGCGAGAGTAAGGACAAAAACCGCAAGAGAAAGCGATATCAGAAGTTCGACGAGCGTGACACCAGGGTCTTTTTTCATTCAGTATCTCCTTTTTATCGCAGTCATCACAACTTTTCTCAAAACTTTCCTGTAGTGCCAGTAAACAATCACAGATATGGTCTTCGTATTCTCTAAAGGCTGATTATCAGCTATGTTGAGCACAACTGAGAATTTTTTTAAGTCTTCGTCTATAAGGCCGTCATCGTCATCGTCAACCCGATTGTAAATCTCTTCATCAATAGCATCGTCTCCGTCGTCATCTCTTCCTGCGAGAATAATTATGTGATCCGGATTCGATATGTTTTTAAGATCATTGGTATCACCGTCATCCATAAGAAGCGTATCAGAATAGGGCAACTCCTTTAAAGAATCGATCAATGCATTTGAAATTTCCTTTGCAGCAACGACATCTTTGTTAAAATTACCAAAAGTAACGGCAATAAACGAAAGGTTAAAAATCATAATAAACCCGATTACAACGATTAGAAGTGCTATAAGCACTTCGGTGTATGTAAAACCTCTGTCCTTTATTTCCATAGATTTCCCGTCCATTTGCATACAGAAATTTTCCCTGTTGACTGGATAACTGAAATGGCGTACTGGTCACGGTTGTTTGTAACATAGACCGCGCCGCCGGATCTTGCCACACCAAGATAAGAAAATCTGAGTTTTCTTTCAGGAAAGTCAATGCCATTACCTGGAGGAAAACCTTCCTGGTTCAGGCAGGCGAGTCGGTCAACACCTTCAAGGACTCCGAATCGGGCGAACTTCAACTTAACTTTCCTCGTTGTTTTTTCCTCACCATCAATGTTATCAAGAATGCCGTTATTTCTCAGCTCTTCATTGATTATGTCATCAGCTGTAAAAAGGGAGCCATCGGGACCCGGGGACACAATTCCATTGTCTGAAAAAATGGTGTAACTGTTATCATCAGGCGTAAAGATGATAACCCAATCACATCCTTTCTCCATCGCGTTGGCTTTTGATTCGATAAAATCCCCGTAGATCTGATTGACATCCTTTTTCAGGTTGATTCTATTGAGAATCAACCTGAATGAAGGATAAGCGAGAGCAGAGATTATACCAATGATGGCAATAATCGTCAGAAGCTCAAGTAATGTTACGCCATTATCTTTTTTCATCGTGGAAGATATATTGCAATTATAATGCCACAGAAGACATCATAGAAGAAGCGATAAATACGATAATATTCGACACAATCCGTAAGATATCTCCACCGCTCATTCAACATAATATATCTTATGTTAACTTACGGGAAGATGCCTTTCCAAAGGTTTTTAATTTACATATGCGGTGCTCTTGAACTCCAAAGATATCGCCATCACTCGTGGGTGTAAAAAGAAAAGCTTTTCATCGTGTCAAAGAATCGGTCATTCCTCAATTTATTCCTCTCCTGATGGATTCCTCCATCTTATCAAATAAATCCTATTCCCGTTAGCAAATCTCCTGCTCAGGTTTATCGTAACTCCTGAAGAGGATTTTTTGTCGCTCCCGCTAAACACAGCTTTGGAGATGGGTAAGCGAGCTAATCTCATCCAGAAAATACAAAACGAGGCGGATCTTCCAGAAAAAGAAAGTGATCAGAGATTATTGGGTGTAACCCTTTAATAATTCTGAACTTATAAGATGTTCAGGATTTCTCAAAATTCCCGCTGGCAAGACGAATTATGCGTAAAAATTTAAGGAGGGGCGGAGGCGCTTCGCGCCTCCGCCCCTCCTTCCCCTATCCACTACTCTCCTGTATTTTCAGCTTCCTCCCTGTTACAGGCGAAAACCCCACAAAAACGAAGTCCCTCGCATTAAATGGACACGCGGCAACACAAGAACCACAGTTGGTACAATATATACTCTCAGCCTCTCCCCTACTCGGATATATCCCCCACGGACAGGCACGATCACAAAAACCACAATCACGACAGGTGTCAAGATTCTGAATTATTATCAGCCGTCTTTTCGAACCTATAAGCGCAAGCAGGGCTCCAAGAGGACAAAAATACTGGCAGAAAAACCTTTGAGAAATAAAATAAGTGGTCAGCACAATCAAAACAATAATTCCCTCAAGGGCGAGCGTATGGAAAAACACAGCCATCATAATCTCGCGTCCCACAAGTCCCGGAGGCGATAAAAACACGAAAATCGGCTTTCCTATCATCATCGCAAGAACAAGCTCTCCAACGAGCGTCACCCAGAGTAACCATCTCGGCAGAACCAGTCTCGGCTTCCTCTTGTAGTAGCTCCTTTTTGATATCCTCTTATGAATCCTGTCCATGATCTCATAAAAATAGTTGATCGGACATATCCAGGAACAGAATACCCGACCGAGGAAAAATGCGACAATAATCGGCAGCAACATTCCGATGATCCAGGGCATGTAGATAATTTTTGTTATCATCAAAGCTTCAAGCCCTTCAAGTGGTGAGACAAACCACAGATGTCCAAAGGCAATTGACTGATACCATCCCTGGACCACCTTTATGTGAAAGTAATAGTTGAGGAACGGATTGATCACAATTATCAGGAATGCTACTGTCTGGAAAGCAAATCTCCACTTATCAATGTATGTTCGCCTCTTGATCAAAGGTTTCTTCTTTGCCATCTCCACCCTCACATTTTGGACACTTTGAAACTGTAAATGGGCTCAATGTTTATAGCTTTCGGAGTCACGGGGCATGCGGCAGTACAGAGACCACAACCAGCACAGTAATCCTTGTTCACCACCGGTCTTAATCTGTCGAGATAAATAGCCTTGTCCTTGAATGGACATGCGTTGTAACAGCTTCTGCAAATCATTTCGCCTTTCCAGGAGACGCAACGGTATTTGTCAACAACTGCAAGACCCATGCGGGTTTCTTCCTGCGGTATGATCTTCAAAGTGCCTGTAGGACAGACTTTTGTGCATTCCATGCAGAGGTAACACGGGATTTTGTCCACATAGATGATGGGAGTCCCTGCATAAAGTCCATGGCGAATATCGAGCATTTCGATACAGTGGTAGGGACAGACCTCGGCACAGCGGCCACATCTGACACACTTACCGGCAAAGAGGTCTTCGGGAACAGCTCCTGGTGGTCTCAGCGCATTTGTTGTAACAGGTGAAGAGAAGAACTTGCTCTTGGCACTCGTTGCCTGAGGCAAAGCGAGAGAAAGGCCTATAAACGCCTTTAAAAATTCCCTTCTACTTATTTCTCCTTTTTTGTCTGAATCTTTCCGGGATGTATTCTCCTTTTTCAATTTTTTCCACCTCGTCCTCATAATAAAGATACGCAACTGCAACAGAAAGTATGCGTTCGTCCTGTTTGATAGTATCAACAAGCTGGTCCATGTGGTCAGAGAGCTCGGTCTCTATGACGATAACGATGTTTCCTTTATCGTCATAGGTATAGACCTCGATTTCGTCAAATTTTTTAAGGAATTCAACGATATCGGCAGTGTGCTCAGGTCTGGTATTTACAATAAATCCACCTATAGGCATGGTCAGTCCTTTTTATAATTTTAAGGGGGAGGGGGCTGCCAAAGGCAGCCCCCTCCCCCTTATTTCCCGGAATCCCCCTTATTTCTTCTGGAATTCCTTGATGTTGAACTTGTCAACATGCACATATCCCTTGCGCGTCTTCTTCATCTTCACGATAAACGGCTTCAGCGGCTTCGGACCTGAGACCTTCCTGATCCTCACTGCGCAGATCTTAAACTCCGGCTGCTTGGAACCAGGATCGAAGGCATCCTTTGTTACCTTGTTTATCATTCTGTCCTCGTCCATGTCATACCAGTAAACAAATACCATACCCTCCATCGGACCTTCCACAATCTTGGCAGGCAGGTGCACCTTTCCTCTCCTGGACTCGATCTCCACAATGTCATTGGGCTTGATTCCAAGCTTCATCGCGTCTTTGGGATTGATCTCCACATAAGCGTAAGGAGCGGACTGCATAAGCTCAGGTATTCTACCTGTCATACTTGATGTGTGCCACTGATCAATAACACGTCCTGTGGAGAGATAGAACGGATACTCAGCATCAGGCTCCTCTGCTGCACCTTTATAAGGTCTTAGCCAGATCCAGAGTTTCCTGTCTTTGTGAGCAGGACCATAGAATACATAAGGCTCGTTACCTTTTGCGAGCTTTGTCGCAATAGGATCAATTCCACGGACAAATTTCTTGTAAGAGCCACCTTTGAGAGCGATCTCCTGTGTGGGAGCAGGCCACTGGACACCGTCTGGCCTCTTCATCAGCACTTCGTAAGTTGCACCGCTGAGATCGTTGTCTCTGCCTTTTGTCAGCTTACCGGCATACTCTGTCCAGACTGCCTTTGGCAACTCAAAGCCAGGCTCCTTGCCATCAAAGTCTTTAACGAGATGATAAATCACAGGATCCTTGAGTTTCTTGGAGAGTCTCTTAGCCCATTCAACGACAATCCAGAGCTCAGGTTTTGCCTCACCAGGTGGATCAACTGCCTTCAGTGTAAGCTGGGATCTTCTTTCAGAGCATCCGTAAACTCCTGTCTTTTCAAACAGGAAAGCAGAAGGCAGAATCAGGTTGGCGAGCTCCGTTGTCTTCGTCGGGAATATGTCGGTTACGACCACAAAGACATCTTCTCTTGCAAGCCCTTTTCTATACTTGTCGGCATTGGGCAAGCTCTGAGCCGGGCTTGTGGTATGGATCCAGATCGCCTTGATTTTTCCATCATTAACCGCCTGGAACATTGCAATGGTGTGGTATCCTGGCTTTGGCGGAATTCTGCCCTCAGGAATACCCCAGAGTCTTTCAACTTCATGACGGAGCTTGTCATTAACAACGGGTCTGTGAGCTGGCAGAATGTGGCAGAGTCCTCCACCCTCTCTAACACCACCACAGGCATTGGGCTGACCTGTGAGTGAGAAGCTGTCTGCCCCGGGTTTTCCAAGCTGGCCTGTCAGGATGTGGAGGTTGTTGACAAGGTTATTTGCCCAAACTCCACGGGTCCTCTGGTTGAGGCCCATTGTCCAGAAGCTCATTGTGCCACCTGAAGTGGCAAACCACTTGGCAGCGAGCTTGATCTTTTCCGGCGTTATGTTGCCGCCGCAGATCTTTGTGGCAACTTCCGGTGTGTACTTTTCAAGGTGTTTTACATAGTCGTCAAATGTAACCTGCTTCTTGCCAACGTGGAATGAGACATAGTTCTTAACGAAGTCCTCGTCGTACCATTTTTCTTTTACGATGACGTAAGCCATTGCATTGAGAAGTGCGAGGTCTGTACCGGGCTTGAACTGGAGGTGCAGGTCTGCAATACGGGATGTTGGCGAGACTCTCGGGTCAGCATTGATAACCTTGACGATGTCAGGGTTGTTGAGTTTTCTGTTCATAATACGGCGGAAGAGGACAGGGTGAGCCTCTGCCATGTTGCTTCCGATAATGAAGAATGTGAGAGCCTTTTCGATGTCCTCGTAAGCGCCCATGGGCTCATCGGCACCGAAAGATGTGATATAACCGCCCACAGCACTTGCCATACAGAGACGCGGGTTACCCTCTACATTGTTGGTCTTAAGTCCACCGCGGAATATTTTCTGGAAGAGGTAGGTTTCTTCTGTCAATGCCTGGCCAGAGCCGTAGTAAGCCACGGAATTCGGGCCATATTTTTTGACGGCTTTGGCAAACTCATTGGCGGCAATATCAAGAGCCTTTTCCCAGGAGATCTCTTTAAATGGATCGGTCTTTTTCTTTCTGTAAAGGGGCTTGGTCAATCTGTCAGGATGACGCATGAACTTGTAGAATAGCATACCTTTCATGCACAGGAATCCGAAGTTGGTCTTGGCTTCAGGCACACCGCGGATGGCAACGGGCTTGCCGTCCTTGATACCCATTTCAACGCGGCAGCCAACGCCACAGAAACGGCAGGTTCCCCTGACCCACTTATCAACTTCGGGCATACCCTGCGCTTCAAGATCTCTGGGGAGTTTCAAACCCACCATTGAGGCTGCCGTCAGGGCAGCTGTTGTTTTTATAAAGTCTCTCCTTGTTATAGCCATGAGTAAACCTCCTTATTTGCCACCGTGGACTCTAAATTTATGAACGGGATGGCAAGCCCAACATGTCTTGGCAGGTGAATCTTCAGGAATGTGCAGGTTCTTCACTTCCTTCGTGTGACAGGCTGCGCATTTAGAAATTGGAGGAGTTCTGTGAAAGTCGTCAAATGTGCCATGACACTGGAAACAGCGGACATTGTCAATACCGTGTCTGGAATTGAACCACTCTTTGTAAATATCAGGAGTAGCCTCTCTGTGACAGTCACGGCAGGTCATGAGCTTTTCCTCCGGAGATAACTCCGGATGCTCATCCTTTACTGTTCCCTGTGCATGGATGGCAGTGAAACTGCCAACCAGGATTATGCTCCAGAGCAGTGACATTATAAACTTTGACTTCATACCTTTCCTCCATTTTTGGTTAAATTACAAAACTTAAGCTGTTTACTGTCAATGATAAATTGAGGTGATGGAAAATGGTAAATTAGGTTGGGGTTGAATAGTAAATTTTTACTATTGAGGATTCGAATCCCCTGTAATCACTGCACTTCTGGGCTTACACACACCGCACAGGGAGCAAACCTCCGGCTTGCAGGGCCCAAGTATCCTGCCCCTCTCTGATCTCGTCCTCTCAAAGTTCAGAAACCACTGTGTTACACCTGTATCTATCCCTTTATAAGGAGCTTCACTGAAATATTTTTCATCATAGAGATACTTATCAGGATCCAGTCCCAGTTTTTTCATGGAAGAAAGCAAACCAATTCTGTTTTTGAAACCGTAGTAAAGGGCCTCCCCTACCCTATCGTCGCCCCGTGAAAGTACTGCCTGCACAACTGCCAGTCTCGGACTTCCCACACTGACCTTCACACGAGGATCTATTTTCAATTTTCTGAGTTTCTTTTTAAGTTCACCCTCACTCCAGAGTGGATAGTCTCCGAACGGGGTGTGAGGCTTTGGCACAAAAGGAGATATGGTAACTGATACCGGTCCCCTGAAATTGTCCCTTATGAGTTTTATCGTTTTACCTATACCTTCTATATCCTCCAGTGTTTCTCCAGGCAATCCGATCATGAAATAAACCTTGATTTTCAGAATTCCTGCCTCCCGTGCAAGTTTTGCCATACTTTCAATGTGTTCGTCCCTGATAGGCTTGTTAATCCGCCACCTCAGTCTCTCGGTTCCCGCTTCAATAGCTACAGTCATCGTTTTCATGCCCGACTCTTTAAGAAGTCGAAGGTTATCAAGAGTTACCGTCTCTATCCTCAACGAGGAAACGGAGACCCTTACATCTTTTTCTCTTAAAAACTTTAGAATATCAAAAAATTCGGGATGATCACCAAGTGCTGATCCCACAAGTCCCACATGATCACCGGGCTTAACATACCTCTCAAAGGTCTTTAAAATCACATCTGATGGCACAAACCTCGGTGGTAAGGTAACATAGGAGAGGAGACAGAATCTGCATTTCCAGGGACAACCTCGAACGATCTCAGCAAGAAATGCCTCACCAAAAACCGACTCTGATATGAATGAAGAATAGGTTAAAAATTTCTGTAGATCGGAGACAAATACCCTTTTTGCAGTTTCTTTCTCGCCAGGAATCATTGCAAATTCAAGGTCTGATGCTCTTTTTATAGTTTCCATTCTGTCAGGAGTATAAATTTCAAGAAAACCCGTCAGACTGACTTCTGATTCACCGAGGAGGAAAATGTCAATAAATGGAAAGACAGGGAATGGATTTGATGTAACCGTAATACCACCTGCAACAATGAGTGGATGAACATCCGACCTCTGATCCCTGAAAACCGGTATATTGTATTTTGTCAGGATCTCAAGAACATTAGAAAAATCAACCTCATAGGGGAGGGTAAAGAAAATAACATCAAATTCGTTTAGGGGTAAACCTGTTCTAATCCCTCCATCAGAATCAAGAAAAAATATGTCCGCAAGGCCAAATTGATTGAGCTGCCTGAAGAGAATGTGGGGGGCGAGATTGACCGCTCCCAGTTCAAAAGTGTTCGGGAAAACAATCGCAAATTTGTTTTTTCCGTAGTAGAGTTTCTCGAGAAATCTAACTTTCAAACGCGCCATATCATGAAAAGTAGAGAGACGAAGATGAGACTCTTTAAGGTCTCTGTCCACCCCGCAGTTGTAAGTTTTACTCTGTAAGGCTTTATGTAAAAGTAGAGGTTATCAATGAGAGGTAGGTATGGCAATGGAGAAAGACCAATGGAGACAACAATAAATATGCCACTAAAGAAGAACACCAACCCGAGTTTCCGAAGGATCTCTTCTCCTGTAACCATGTAACGGATTTTGAAAACGGCATTCAGAAAATAAAAAAGGATGACAAGATAATACAAAAAAGATCCGCTTATGATGTAAACAGGCAAAACCAGGAAGGCAAAGCCGGTTATG
This sequence comes from uncultured bacterium, assembly GCA_964571845.1. GTDB lineage: Bacteria > Hydrothermota > Hydrothermia > B15-G9 > WFZT01 > WFZT01. The sequence continues at coordinate 17,476 of CAZNDM010000130.1, forward strand.
ACACTGTAAACAAACCTGTCTCCCCAGATAAGAAAATAAACAATGTAGGGTATAGCAATAACGACCGTTGCTGCCACTATTGATGGATTTTTAATTGAAAATCCGAGTAGCAACCATCCAGCCAGTGCCTGCAAAAAGAAGGGGACATACTTTTTTATAAAGAGTGATTGTTTGGAGTTAAGGATGAGCATAAATCCAAGCCAGGTCAGGATATGGTTATAGGCAAAGGATCTCGTGTAGAGAAATCCCAGAAGAAAAGAGACATTTGAAATTACCCATACTCCGTGGTGTTTGAGTACATACCTCTTCATAAGGGCTTAAATATAAGCTTATCAATAATAAAATTCCACCCTGTATGCGAAGGTATGAGCGAATCCACTCACTATGTGAGAGAGCAAGGTCTCCCCGGGTGTTTTCAGGAAGTGGGAGAGAAGGTTGAAGCAGGATCTTCTCGCAGACAGGGGTCAGGAAAATCTAAGGCAAGTTCTCAATTGACATTCCACGGGTCAATTGTTAACTTATAAACGCAAAATCAATGTTCCCGTGAGGTGATTCAGCTTGGAAAAAATTCAGCTTAAGGAAAATGTTTGTCTATTTACAACCAAGTACTATCCTGGCAATACGCAGGTAAATCTCTACCTTGTACGGGATGAGGAACCTATATTGATCAATGTCGGTCCACCGGAGAAATCACAGGAGATACTTGATTTTTTAAATCAACACATTGCACTGGAGGATATCAAGTATGTGATTTTGCTTGATAGTGAAAGGGAGCATGTTGGTGGTATCCCTGTATTTGTTCATCGTCTTACAGGAGCGAGATTTATCACTTCATACCTGAACTATGATCTGATAATTAACTATACGGCAGACATAAAGCTTGAAATGATGCGCGAGAAATGGGTTCTCAGAACCGGTAAAAACACGGTGAGATTTTTCGAGGCAATGATACCTACTCCTGAGAGTCTCTTTGTTTACATGGACAAAATTCTTTTTACAGGGAGTGCCTTTGCCATTGACCGCATTGACGGCAATGTGGATTCAACTGACAGGAGCGAGAGTATCGAGGAGCTCTTCCACCTCTACCGTAGAAGAGCCCACAAAATCAAAGAATACATGGAAAAGCTCGAGAAACTCGAAATTGAGATCATAGCTCCGGCTCATGGGCCTGTTTTAACAGGTAACCCAAAGAAATACATCGAACAATGGAAACATCTGAGCAATACATTGAACGGGCAAGGCTGAGGATCAAGGGGCTCAGGAAAAATTTTATCTGGGTTGATGAGCCTGCGAAAATAATTGATCAGACTCTACTTAAACCGACTGCCACTATTGAGGAAATAATAGAGTTTTTCCACGCTTCCATCCCATATGGATTTGCTTCTCTCTGCGTTAATTCTGCTTATATTCCGTTGTTAAAAGGGCTCACAGGGAGCGAGAATGTTACTCTATGTTCGGTTGTTGGCTTTCCCCTGGGAGCAAGCAGTTCGGTTTCAAAAGCCTACGAAGCGGAAGAAGCTGTTAAAAACGGCGCCCGTGAAATCGATATGGTCATGAATCTTGGATATTTCAAAAGTAGAGACTACAAACGGGTTGAAGAAGACATCAAAACTGTGATCAAAGCCATTGGTCCTGATGCAATCCTCAAAGTGATCATCGAGACAGGGTATTTGACGGATCACGAAAAGGTTGAAGCAACTAAGATTGTCGTCAACAGTGGAGCACACTATGTTAAGACATCAACGGGATTTGGTCCCGGTGGGGCGACCCTCTTTGATGTAGCACTTCTAAAAGAAGTTGCTGAAGACAGGATTGGAGTAAAAGCAGCCGGAGGAGTGAGGAATTATTATACCCTGTGTGCACTTTATTCAGTTGGTGCCACAAGAATAGGAACTTCGTCTGGAATAAAGATTTTAAACGAACTGTAAAAATCGGGGGAATACCATGCTTGACATAAAAAAGATCTCCAGAGATTACAGAATTTCGCATGTTACAAAATGGTTTGTCCTGGCTGTTCTTGTAGGTATTGTCGCTGGGTTCGGTTCTCTCCTGTTTACCTATGCAATAAAAATCGTTCAGACCTATTTTATTGAAAAGTTTGCCCATTACAGGTTTCCTGTTCCTCTCGGTGAAGGTGGCAAGGAGATTACAGGTTTTGTAATGGGAGACAGGTTTTTGCTGTTTATAGCTGTAACTATAGGTGGTTTACTTGCCGGGCTTCTCATCTTCAACTTCGCACCAGAAGCAGCCGGACACGGTACAGATGCTGTGATAAAGGCGTTTCACAGGTTCAGAGGATATGTGAGACCCATTGTACCGGTTATAAAAACGATCGCATCTGCCATTACAATCGGATCCGGTGGTTCTGCCGGCAGGGAGGGTCCCATTGCTCAAATAGGTTCAGGCTTTGGCTCCTACCTTGCAACGAAGCTGAAGTTAAGCGACAGAGATAGACGGATATTATTGATAGCTGGCGTCGGTGGAGGTATCGGTTCAATCTTCCGGGCACCGCTTGGTGGTGCTCTTTTCTCAGTTGAAGTTCTCTACAAGGGAGCAGATGTTGAAACAGATGCTGTTATCCCATCGATTATCTCGGCAATCGTGGCATACGCAATTTTTGGCTTTTTTGCAACATGGAAGCCTATATTTGTTACACCCAAATACGAATTCAATGTGCTTGATCTCGGATATTTTGCCATTATCGGAGTCGCGGTTATTCCGATGGCATACCTCTATGTCAAAACCTTTTACTTCACGGAGAGGAAGTTCCGGGAATTGAAAGTTCCGGCAATTTTCAAACCGATGATAGGTGCTGCTCTTCTCGGTATCATTCTCATATTTCTCCCCCATGTTGCAGGGACAAGCTACGGGTGGTTGCAACTTGCAATGATCGGAAAGCTGAGCATCTGGCTCATGCTATTGATTTCAGTGGGGAAAATTGTAGCAACGGCTTTAACCATTGGATCCGGGGGGTCTGGTGGAGTCTTCGCACCCTCTCTTGTTATCGGTGGGATGTTTGCCGGTACAATTGGAAAGATATTCGCAATGATTGACCCGCGGATTACAGACATCTCTCCTTTTATCTTGGTAGGTATGGGGGCTTTTTTCTCTGCAGCAGCCAAAGTGCCGATTTCCACCATCGTTATGGTCGCAGAAATGACTGGAAATTACGACCTTCTCGTTCCAATAACCCTCGCATCCTCACTTGCGTTTCTTATATCTGGAGACTGGACGATCTATCATGAACAGGTTCAAACAAGGTTTGACTCACCTGCTCATAGAGGAGAGTTCATCATAGATATCCTTGAAGACATAAAGGTAAAAGATGCACTCTCTTCACTGCAGAAAAATGTGATTGAGATACCGGAAGATATGAAGGTCAAAGACGCTTTGAAAAAAGCGGCTCTGAGAAAAATTGTCTGCTTCCCTGTGGTTACTAAGGAGGGTAAGCTCAAGGGCATCCTGTACACAGACGATCTGAGGTCAGTTGTTTTTGGCGGTGAGATGGAAGATCTCAAAGACCTTTTAATCGTTGGGGATGTACTCCGGGAAAATGTGCCATATATAACACCGGAAGATTCACTTCAAAAAGCTTTGAGCATATTCATCAAAGAGGGCGTGGATGCCCTTCCTGTCGTAACCTCAGACAGACAGAAATGTATAGGTATCCTCACAAGGCATGATATAATGAGCGCTTATGATAAGGAAATGATGAAGAGAGTTGAGAAATAATCCAGAGTCGGGGACAACTTTTTAGGTAAAACAAAGTCAGAAGATGTACAGGAAGATACTCGATTTTTGCAGGATTCCTTGACTTTGGCATAGGGATGATTTTAAATAAAAGACAGGAGGTAAAACATGGAAAAGATTTTACTGATTGGAGAAAACACGCCGTTTCTGGAATCAATTGCCGGGGAATTCCGTAACCTTGGTTTTACCGCCTATACAGCAGGAGAGGAGGATAAAGCTCTTGAGATAATAACGCAGGAGGCTCCTGATGTTCTAATTCTTCCCATGGGGATAAAAAGGTTTAATTCGTTAAAACTCGTTTTTAAGCTCAGGGAAGTCAACCTTCTTTCAAAACTCGTTTATCTTCACCCGGAAGATGTAATACCCAATCCGCCGGATAAGAACTTTTTCCTCTTTGTCCAGGATTCACTATCTCCTGACCTGATCGTTACAAAAATTATCGAAAGCATAGACAGCACCCTGCCCATGGGTGAGATGACCATCCGTGAAGTCCTCTGGCTCCTCAAAGTCGAGAGTCAGTCTGCTCTCATAAGGATTTTCACGGATGAAGCAGAGGGCGAGATCTTTGTTGTTGACGGAGACCCCATAGCATGTAAACTTGGACTTGATGTTGGCGATGAGGCTCTTGAATCACTTATTAAGCTTGAAAGCATTGCCTACGAAATTCTATGGGATGTACCCGAAGGGATTGAAAGAAACATCGTGAAGGATTATGAAGATTTCTTTGGACCTCATATCAAAAAACCGGCAGAAAAGGAAGGTGAACCTGAGGAGAGTATCGAGGATCTTTCGAAAGAACTCGAAGTCGAGATCCAGGAACTTGGTATTGAAAAATCCTCAGAGGAACTATCTCTTGACGAGTTCCCCTCGTTTGAAGAGGAAAGCTGGGATCTTGGCGAGGATACTTTAAAAGAACTTGAAAAAGAGGAAAAGACTGAAGAGCAGGATCTGGCGGAACTTTTCAAGGAAGAACCAAAAGGTGCTGAAGAGTTTTCGCTCGACATGGGTGAAGAGGATCTCACCATTACTGAACCCACCGAGGAAAAATCTGGAGAGGAATCGGAGAAAACAGAATTTGAATTTCCGGCTGAATTCACAGAAAGTGAGCTCAGTGAGTTCCCACCCCTCGAAGAGCAAAAAGCAGAGGAAAAAGCTGAAGCTGAGGGAGAGAAAGTATCTCCAGAAACAGGAGAAACGGGGTTCCCTACCATCGAATCCGAAGAACTCACAGAATTCCCACAAGCAGGTGAGGAAGCCGAGAAAATATCAGAATCCATCCCGGAAGAATTTAAAATCCCTGAAGAAACAAAGCCTGAAGAATTCCCTCCACTTGAAGAAAAGGAGACTGGTTTCGAATTATCTGCACCTGAGGAAAAAGTTGAATTCCCGACGATAGAGGGAAGTGAATTTGAGGTACCGGGAGAAGAAATCCATATTGAAGAGAAACCTTCAGATATTGAAGGAAAGGAATTCGAGGTACCGGGAGTCGAGGAGTTTGCAATTCCTGAGGAAAAAACCGAGGCTCCGTCTGAAGAAAAACCCTCTTTCATTTCAAAAGAAGAACCTGAGATCGAATTTTCCGCTGACCACGATTTACAGTTGAAACTTGAAACTCATGCAAAAGGAATCAGGGGACTTTTGAGCATAGGTATTTTGAGAGGAAATACTGCAGTCGCGGCTATTCCCTCGCAAACATTGGAAAGGTCTGTTTTGAAACTTGCCGATGAAGAATTCGATGAAATTTACAAAAAAATTGGAAGAAAAATTCTCGTTTATCTAAAGCAAAAAGACCTAATTCTGTGGGCTGAATGGTCAAAAGTACCTGCAGGTTACGCGCTCTACGAGACGAAAAAAATCCTCAAAAAGCTTTAGCTCTGACTTTCGGAGAGCTTTTTAATCTCTTCCAGCAGTGCCTGCGGAATTTCTTCTTCGCGTACTTTTCTCACGATTTTCCCCTTTCTGAAGATAACACCGCGACCTGGTTCTGCTGCAACACCGACATCGGCATCCCTTGCCTCACCCGGCCCATTAACCTCACACCCCATCACAGCCACTTTAATGGGCAACTTTACTCCCTCGAGTATCTTTTCAACATCAGCAACGATTTTCAAAAGATTAACCCTTGTTCTGCCACATGTGGGACAGGAGATAAGCATTGGTCCACGAGATCTGATCTCAAGTGCTTTGAGTATCTCCCAGGCTGCCTTAACCTCTTCAACGGGATCAGCTGTAAGAGAAACCCTTATTGTATCTCCAATACCGTCTGCGAGGAGTGCACCTATACCAATTGCCGATTTAATTATTCCTGTATAAGGTGGACCTGCCTCTGTTACACCGAGGTGAAGTGGGTAATTGGTTTTCTTTGACAACATTCTGTATGCGGAAATCGTCATTGGAACAGATGCGGATTTAACTGAAATTACAATGTCAAAGAATCCTTCGCTTTCAAAGAACTCAATCCACCTGAGAGCGCTTTCTACCATTGCCCCGGCTGTAACCCCTCCATGTTTATCAATGAGATCGAGCTCAAGAGAACCTGAGTTAACACCGATCCTGATAGGAATTCCATGCTCTTTTGCAGCTTCTATAACTTCTTTCACCCTTTCTTTGCCACCAATGTTGCCGGGATTTATTCGAATCTTATCTGCACCTGCCTCCATTGCAGCAATGGCAAGCTTATGGTTGAAGTGAATATCAGCTACAAGGGGAACATCCGGCACCACCTGCCTTATCTCTTTGAATCCACGAAGGTCTTTCCAGGTTGGTATGGCAACACGAACTATTTCACATCCGGCATCAACAAGTTTTTTAATTTGATCGACAGTTGCTTCCACATCATGAGTCTGGGTTGATGTCATTGACTGGACTGCAACAGGATTACCCCCACCGATTTTTACCCGCCCGATCTTTACAACTTTAGTCATTTTCAACCAGCTCCATCAGATTCAGAATCCTTTTTCTTTTCATTCTCTCAGCATTGATGATGCTTTTCACCCTGCTGACAGCGAGCTCTTTGACATCGTTTATAACAATGTACTCATACTCGTAAGCCCATTTCATCTCTTCTTTTGAGAGTTCCAGCCTGAGTTTTAATTTTTCTTCGCTCTCCGCGCCCCGACTCTTCAATCTCTCGTGAAGAACTTCGATTGATGGAGGCATCAAAAATATACTGACAACTTTGTCGGGATAGAGTTTCTCAAGCGACCTCTTCCCGTGAATATCGATGTCAAGAATTACATCCCTACCCTCAGCGAGAGCTTTATCAATGGGGTCTTTAGGTGTTCCGTAATACTCACCATATATTTCAGCCCATTCAACAACTTTCCCCGTCTGAATCCAGTCTTCGAATGTCTCCTTACTTA
>CAZNDM010000131.1:0-20538 GCA_964571845.1 uncultured bacterium
TGTTTGAAAAATTTCGAGTGCCAGGTGATCTGCTAATAGCATACCCTCGAAGTTTAAAACTCGATAATGTTTTCCCTCAAAAAACCCTTTCAGATCTTCTCTCAAATTAAATACAAATTCCGCAAATTCACCCGGAAGTCCCCGGATTGTTCTGATGTAGAGGAAAATTCTTTCGAGCAGCAAACTTTTTCTGTCAAGGGCTTCAGAGTCTCCTGGTGGGAGATTTCCATTTAAAAGATGCTCAACATAGAGTTTCAGAGACCTTCTATTCTGAAATCTCACAGGCGGGCTTTCGTAAAGAAACGAAGCTGCCGAGGGACCAAATCCAATGTATTCGCCATGATACCAATAAATCAAATTGTGCTTACACTCATAGCCTGGCCGGGAAAAATTTGATATTTCATATCGTACAAACCCATGGTTCTTTAAAACCTTATCCCTGACTCTGTAAAGTTCGATTACACCTGTCTCATCTGGCATTTTGAGCTTACCCACCTTTACAAGTCTGTGAAGTTCTGTCCCTCTCTCGAGTGTCAGGGAGTATGTAGATATATGTTTGACATCCTGTTTTATTGCCCACTCTAAAGACTTTTCAAAGTCACTGACACTCTGCCCCGGAATACCGAATATGAGATCAACATTTATGTTTTCTATTCCCTGATCCTGAATGAGTTTAACAGCTCTTTCCGCTGTTTTAAGATCGTGAATTCTACCAAGAAGTCTGAGCTCCCTTTCTACGGCTGATTGAACCCCCATGCTTATTCGGTTGACACCCTCGCTTATCAGGATCTTTATCAGGTCCTCTGAAACTGACTCTGGATTTACCTCCACGGTGATCTCTGCATTGTCTGCAATTTTATAATTTTTTCTTAGAGAGTCAAAAATTTTTAAAAAGTCGGGAGGATCGAGTGTGGAAGGTGTGCCTCCGCCAATGTAAATCGTTTTAAATACCCTGTCTTTTACAATCTGGGATCTGAGCTCAAATTCTTTGGTGAGAGCCTCGATAAAGCTGTCTTTTAGTGAGAAGTCAACGATTGAGTAAAATCCGCAGTAAGTGCATTTTGACCTGCAAAAGGGGACATGGATATAAATCCCTGCATCATGCGAGTATCTTGGTAATTTCATCCTGAGGAAACCGGGGGAGATCCTCCACCCTACCCTGTCGAAGAAGCTTAACTCCACTGGATTTCTCTGTTACCTTTCCAATGATCTTTAAATCCGGACAACTGATGCGTGAAACTTCGCTTTCTTTAACGGTGGCTATTAAACTTCCCGAGGAGATGAGTCCAAGGTAGTTGAAGTCCAGAATTTTCGAGAGTTTGAGTGTAAGTGGATGGACGGGGATCTTTTCGAATTCGATCAAAAATCCAGTATTTGAAGCCCTTGCAAGTTCGTGGATCGCCTGAGCGATTCCACCTTCTGTTGGATCATGCATGGATGTGGGGGTTGTGAACTTTTTAAGACATCTGACCTTATCAAGGATAATGATTCCAGGATCCCTGTAAAAGTTCTTCATTCTTTCAATTTCTTCGGTGGAGAAAGATCCGGACAGATCCAGTTCTCGCGCAATAATTGATGTCCCTTCAACTCCAGCGAGTCCCATCATAACGACCACATCACCGGGTTTTGCTCCATCCTGTCTTACGAGTTTATGCTTTTCTACAAATCCCATCATTGTTGCAGATGTGATGGTGCTCTCAATTGACGGGGTAACCTCAGTGTGTCCACCGATCACTGATATTCCATATTCCCTTGCAGTGTTCCGGACATCGTTAAAGATCTTCGAAACTTTTTCTGAATCTGCATCCTCCTGAGAGATAAGGACTGTGAGGGTCATGAAAGATGGTTCAGCACCTGTAACGGCAATGTCATTGATGTTAACAGCAACTGTATAGTAGCCAATATCCTCGGTTACAAATGTTATAGGGTCAGAGGTTACCACGAGGTATTCTTTGCCAATATCAATGACAGCGCTGTCAAATCCGATTCCAGGACCTATACTGACGCTATCGTGGATAACAAAGCCTTCAACTAACTTTTGAAGGAGATCGGGAGGCAGCTTCCCGGGCTTTAATTTCATTGATAAATTACTATCTTATCCCTGATCTCTGGTTTGGATAGACCGAAGTTGATGCCATAGGCGATAATTCTCAAATTGGTAACTTCAGACTCTTTTGCAAAAATGTACGAAGCACCGATTCCGATCCCGAGGGGGTCGCCTCTCTTCAGGTTGATAACACTCTCAACTTCGAGTTTTTCAAGATGTCTTTCAAAATCAGTAATTGAATCAATTTTCCTGCCTTCCCTCAAAACCTTGCCGTAGGGGGTGTTTTTTAACACTTCGTATCCCTGTTCGAGTGAATCCGAGTTCTCAAGGGCAGTGAGCACGCGGGGACTCAGAGTACCATTACTCAGGTAATGGATCCTGCCAAGGGGTTTGAGACCGTCTTTTAGCATGATCAGTGTGGCGACGATGTTTCTGATATCAATGAGTCTCTGGAGAATACTTTTCACTATCCTCTCGTTTTCATCCCTGTCAGAAAGATTGGAAATTGCCCAGTTGTAAAAGGATTCTTCGATAAGATACTCGGCGTAATGTAAATTTTTCTCACGGACTGCACGGACAAGTTCTCTTGAGATGGTGAGAGGGAGCTCGATCGTCCAGGTTCCAAGGATGTCGATCACTTCTGAAGCATCTTTTGCAGCGACCAGCTCGTTCAACCTTGCACGATCAAAGATAAAGGCAGGCATAAGGGAGTTCCTTATTTCTCTCTCTGGAATTCCCTGAATCTTTCCCCTGATCAGGATCAGGAGATTCTCAATATCGTAACGCATCAGGAGGATTTTGAATAATTCGTTGGGTTTACCGGAAGAAATTTTCAGCAGTTTCTGGAAAGTGGTCTCAAGGTCCTCTCTCAACGCGTGGATGAAGCCGTCAATGGGATTTTCCGTCTTTGGCATACGGGCAAGTGCCTGGCCGTAGGGCGTGTTTTTCAGCACTGTTATCAGGGAATCGAGATCTGGCTGGTTAAGGAGGTCGTTATAGACCTTTTCGTCAAGCAATCTTGCTTTCATCCCTCTAATTCTGGCATTTATGTAACCGTAGTCGTCAACCATGCCCACTATTTTAATATTCCTCTAAATGTCTGTCAATTTGCGGTTTGAAGGAAGTGAGTCCGTCTCGTGAAGTCCCTTGCCAGAGAAGATTTCTCATTGCTTGAAAGCATTCGATGGAGTAGATCCGCAACCGCTCTTTACACCCTGTGAGAGAAATTCATTAAATATCACTGTCGCGATTCTATCTTTTCAAATTTCTTCACATGTGCTATAATTCGATTAACAAAAAGGAGGTTGAAAGATGTCAAAAAAGATACTAATCCTTGCAGGAGACTATGTAGAGGACTATGAAATTATGGTGCCTTTTCAGGCACTGCAGATGCTCGGATACACAGTTCACGCAGTTTGTCCTGACAAAAAATCAGGTGATATCGTTAGAACTGCTGTACACGACTTTGAGGGGGATCAGACATACAGCGAAAAGAGAGGCCATAATTTCACATTAAATGCAGATTTTGACAAAATTAATCCCGAAGATTACGACGCACTTGTAATACCCGGAGGCAGAGCTCCTGAGTACATCAGACTGAATGCCAGAGTGATTGAAATCGTAAAACACTTTGCAGATGCCAACAAGCCCATAGCGGCGATTTGTCATGGACCTCAGATTCTCGCAGCGGCAAGGGTATTAAACGGAAGAAAGGTTACATCATATCCAGCAGTGGGACCCGATCTTGTCAATGCCGGAGCTGAGTGGGTCGATACCGGCCTTTTTGATGCCCTGGTTGATGGAAACCTCGTTACTGCCCAGGCATGGCCTGCACATCCCAAGTGGCTTTCAGAATTCGTTAAGCTTCTTGGCGCTGAGATAAAAATCTAATCAGTAGTTTTCGAGGATTTCGAGCACTCGCTGAGTGTCTTTTAAATCAGGGAGGATGTAGTCTGCACCTGAATTTTTGAGATCTTCAACCGAGTATCTGGAAGTTGCCACAGCAAGGACGGGGATGCCAGCTCTGTGTGCAGCGATTACATCACGGGGGGTATCCCCGATTACTATTGGTTTTACACTATTTCCGGCAATTCTGGATGCCCTCTCAACTGCTTTTAGAAGGATTTTTACCCTGTTTTCTGCATCAGAACCAAATCCTCCAAAAGCGAAGAAACCCCACAGACCCGGTCGGGATAACTTTACACGGGCTCCCTGCTTTACATTTCCAGTCGCAAGTCCGAGCAATATTCCTTTCTTTTCTGTTAAAACCTCGAGCAACTGTTTCACACCGGGTAAAGTCCTGAACTTAAGTGAATAGTCAACTTCGTGCTTAAGAAAATAAACATAGAAGAAAAGAGCCATCTTCATTTCAAGCGGATCGGGTTGCCTGTGAAGTTTTCGTTTGAATATCTCTCTTACGATCTCGGGATCTGTCTTACCATGGGGGTTGATATCCTTCATCGCGCCATCAATGCCAAAAAGATACTTGAAAGCCCGGTCAAGAGCCCTCGCCCCGGCTCCTCCTGTGTGTATCAGCGTTCCATCAATGTCGAAAAGTAATGCTCTTTTCATTTTTTACCATAAACCACCGATTTATTCTTACCTGTCCTCTTCGCGACATAAAGGGCTTCGTCTGCCATTTTAATGATTTCGTCAATGTCTTCAATTTTTTCCCTCGAAATCTGTTCAGAGCTCGCAATTCCGGCACTTAGTGTTACTTTAAACGACCCGGATCTGGTCTGAAATTCCCTATCGTTCACGAGACTCCTGATCTTTTCTGCGTAAACGAGTCCACCTTTTGTCCCGGTTGAAGGCAAAATTGCAAGAAACTCTTCTCCTCCAAATCTCAGGACGATATCAATTTTTCTCGATTTTTTCTGAAGAATGTGACCTATTGTTTCGAGAACCACATCACCAGTGAGATGGCCGTAAGTATCGTTAATTTTTTTGAAATCGTCAATATCCATCATGACCACACAAAAAGGTTTTCCTGTTCTTTCAAGTGTCCCGATCGCCATTCTTTCAGCCTGAAACATGAAGTTTTTATTGAAAAGTCCTGTGAGTGAATCCCTGAAAGACTGTTCCCTGTACTTCCTTGCCTCAATCAATAGCCTGATGTAAAGATTTTCTCTTTCAAGTGCCACCCTCAGCGATGGAATAAGTTGCGAAAATAGAGCCACATCTTCCTGTTCAGGCTGTTTCCCAAAAGACACGATTAGAGTTCCGATAAACCTGTCTCCTTTTTTCACGGGAAATGCGTAGAATTTACCGGATTTTACGCGATTTTCGAGAAATTCACTCTCAAAGGGTCCCTCCGTGTAAATCTCAAATAGTTCGGGATCGATTTCAAATTCCTGAAATTCCTCTATTTTCCCGTCAGATTTAATCAAAACCGGGGAAACAACATCGGTGAACACAGCAAGATCAATGACCTTCAGGCTGGATTTTTCAAAGAGCTTTAGAAGTTCCGGTAATGTGTCCCTCAAACTCAATCTTGTCGAGATTATTTCAAGGGCACTTTTGACTATCTCCTCGTACAGGGATTCTTCTGTCTCGATCTTTGAAAAGTAATCAATCAGGGCGTTCACAAGGTCTCCCCTGATGATCAACCCTGAAGACGGGCAGATCATGCGAGGTTTTGAATTTTTCAAAATCTCAAGCGGCTTCTCTAAAAAGCTCGGTCCAATGTGGTAACCATCGTGAAATTCGGCGATTTTTTCAAAATACTGTGTCCGGGTTGAAAAAATTCCGTGCTCTTCTCTCTCATGGAACGCACTGAAAAGAGGTCCGGTGAGCATTGTGCCGTTTATACTGATAAACAATGTTCCGGGAAAATTCAGAATATCGACAGGTAGAAACTTCAACACAGAATTCCCGAAAACGATCTCGCCTTCAGAAACGAATCTGATTCTTCCGGCAGAATCGATGGGAGAGAGATATTTTTCATGGATTTTGTGGACGATAATCTCCGTTCCCTGAGACGATGTATCGTTTGCAATGTCCCACACAACAGGGTAATGTTCAAAATTTATTGAAGGAAAAATAACATACCTGAGCCGCAGGTGCTTCCATTCATCCTTGATTTTCTCGACTATTTCGTCGTAGAAAAGACCGGGATCAAGGAGCACACCTTCATCACCCTCGACAAGCAGGTAAGAGTTCTTTAGAGTGAAACCGGCAACTGATTCACCGACCCAGTAAAGATTTCTGGAAAGCTGGATACTGCTCATTCTTCCTCTTTTTTACCGATTTTCATCCAGGTTTTAACCCATTCTTTGAACTCTTCCATCAGTTCTTCTGCCTTTTCTCTGGTCTTCGCCTCAACATAGAGGTACACATAGGGCTTGTAGGGATCAGGTCTTAGCATCACCCACGAATCATCGTAAAAGATTTTTACCCCATCGAGAAGAGAGGCGTTCTCAAACCTTGCTCGCTCGCTCATAAGACGCATTACAGTGCCTTTGAGATCCACAGGACACGAGAATTTTTCGACAATAAGATGTATCTCAGGAAGTTCATCGTAAAGATCAGCCAATGTCCGACCATCCATTGAAAGAAGTTCGAGGATTTTTCCTATCATAAACATGGCATCCGGTGAAAAATGGAAATCAGGGATGATAAATTCACCTTCACCAGAGCCAACGAAAACGGCATTCTCCTTTTTTGCGTACTCAAACATCTCTCTTGGGGTTCCGGGGATTCTGTCCACCTCAACACCATTTTTTCGAGCAAGTTCTTCAATTACAGATGATGCAAAGTTGGGCACAGCAATTTTTGATTTTCTATAGTGTTTGATAAATAGGTAAGCAAGCAGGTGCAGGAGATCGAGATCTCTGTGTATGCGTCCCTTCTCGTCAACAAGGATCAACCTCGTTCCAGACGGGAAAAGATAGAATCCGAGATCAACTCTGAGTGACTTGAGAATGGTTGAGAGCTGTTCAAGGTGTTTTGAAACCTCACTTTCTGGCTTTGCCAGTCGAGTTATGTCGATATAGGCATTCAGCCCTATAAAATCTACACCAATTTCGTTCAGTATCTCAGGGAAAAATTGAGAGACAGATCCGTGCGAGAAATCTATTACAAGTTTGTATCCTCTTGCCTTAATTTCCTTTGTTTTCAGGCTTTGGATGTACGCCTCTTTGTAAAAGTCAAATATTCTTTCAAGTGTATGGATTTCTCCGCTCTCGTTGTAGTGAACTCTTCTAAAATCTTCTCTGAAGAATATTCTTTCAATGGACTTGGCAGTCCCTGGTGCAATTTCCATACCATTTTTGTCAAAGAAAATGATCTCGGTCGATGGTGGATCATCCTGAGATTGTCTGAAGAAGACTCCGCCGATCTCGCCAATTGACTGTATCTTGTAGCTGAATACCGGAATAGGAGTCATCCTCGTATCCCTGACATTAACACCTGTTGAAGCCAGACCACCCATGAATGCGCGTCTGAGCATCCTTGATGCAGGGTGAGAGTCGCGACCCATGAGAACATACTCGTTTTTGGGCAGAATGGAGCCGTAGGCAGAGCCGAGCTTTGCGGCAAATTCAGGAGTGATCTCAATATTTGTCAGTCCAATGACCTTTGCACCCTCGAAAAGACTCTTCCTCCACTTCTCTCCCCACACGAGATTGGACGATACAACTGCACCCTCTTCAACAATTTTACGGGGCCAGATTTTAACACCCTCCTTGATAACAGCACCTTTCCCGACTGTGGTTTCGTCTGCAACTACAGCTCCCTCCTCGACCCTGACATTTTTGGAGATTCTGACGCTATTACCTATCACAGCGCCGGTTATAACTGCCCCATCGTCTATGTAAACATTGTCCCAGATAATGGCATTTTCAACAACGACATTCTCACCTATAATGCAATTGTTCCCTATTGATGCATTCCAGATCTGTGCTCCGCTCTTGATGCGTGTATTGTTGCCAAGCACAACTGTGCCCCTGAATTTCACATTCTCACAGATAGAAACCTCCTCGCCGATCCTGACATCCCGTCCAATGAGATTCAGCTTCTGTCCGGGCACATCAATCTGTACCTTGCCTTCGAAAATGTCGTAGTGCGCGTATCTGTAAGAATCTGTGTCCCCAATATCCCTCCAGTAACCAGAAAGTATTGAACCATAAAGTGGCTTTCCGTTCGCAAGCATCCAGGGAAATAGATCCTTGGAGAAGTCAAACTCCCGATTTTCCGGGATATAGTCAAAAACTCCGGGCTCGAGAACATATATCCCCGTGTTGATCGTATCTGAGAAGACCTCGCCCCATGTAGGTTTTTCAAGAAACTTTAAAATTCTGCCCTTATCATCAGTGATTACAATCCCAAACTGAAGGGGATTGGAAACTCTTGTCAGTGCAATCGTAGCTTCCGCCTTCTTTGCAATGTGATCTTTAATAAGTTTTCCAAGATCAAAATCCGTGAGCAGGTCTCCACTGATTATCAACGCCCTGTCAGGACCCACAAGATCCTTTGCAAATCTCACAGCACCTGCTGTCCCGTAATCTCTATCCGGTATGAGATACTGGATTTTTACATCGAAATCAGAGCCATCTCCGAAGTAGTTTTTTATAATGTCCGGAAAGTAGTAAAGAAGCATAATAATCTCTTCAATTCCGTGCTTTTTGAGAAGCTCGATGACATGTACGAGAATTGGCCTGTTGACGAGCGGCAACATGGGTTTCGGTGTATTTACAGTCAAAGGTTTTATTCTCGTACCAAACCCTCCGGCAAGGATAATGGCTTTCATTTCTTTTTCTCCTCCAGAATTCTCTTTATTTCCCTCTTAAGCTCGGTGATAAAGTCTGGAGATTTGACAATATAGGCGTCAGCAAGCCAGGATGTGAAGTCTTCCTGAAACGAGGAGTATGCCGTTGCGAGTATCAAACCTATGTCTTTCCTTTCCCTTGCAATCCGGGCAAGGGCTTCGAGACCTGACATACCTTTCATTTTTATATCGAGGACAACTATGTCTATGTCAGGATTTTCCTCCAATATTTTCAAACCCTCCTCGGCACTGGTCGCCGTCAAAACCTGAAAGTTTTCCTTCTCAAACTCTTTTTTGTACAGAAGCAACAGATTTTTTTCGTCTTCTACAAATAGAATTTTCGGCTTCACCTTGATCACCTCCTATTTTACAACTGAAAAGGATATCTTTTTATCTCCTGCCACGAGGAAATATGTCCCTGGTGACAGCTCATCAGCTTTGAATCTGACAAACCCCTTACCTCTCTGAAAACTCACATTTACCTTTGTCCCATCTATCCTATACAAAAATACATTCTCATGCCCGTTTATTCCAGATACAGTTACATAAACATCCCCGCTTCTGACCGGTGAGGGAATGACCTTGAGGTTTCTGCCGCCTGAGTAATTCTCATAAAGATTTATTCTCAGTCGTGACAATCCAGCTGGTGTCCCGATCCATACAGATCCATGTTCAGGATCCACGAGAATGTCATCCCTTATGGTCATATAGTCAAATGCCCTGTCTCTTCCCATAGAATCAACGGGAAAACCGCTATTTAGGGAGGAGTAAAAACTTTTGACGGAATTGTCCCTTGTATCTATAACATACACGCCATTATAACTCAAAGCCCACAGGTATCCCGCAGGATCGATATCCAGACTGTACACCCACACATCAGGAAGTATCCTGCCTTTTAAAGAGAATCCCTCAAAAACTACTATCCCTTCAGTTGTGGCTATGTAATGGATGGATCCCAGATGAGCTATGTTTCGAACTGTAATCCGTGAAATTGCAGGGAAACTGGATGAGCTGACAAGCAGGTTGAAATTTCTGTCAAAGACTTCAAATCCGTCGTTTTCGTCACCTATCCAGATGTTTCCCCCATTGTCCGTTGATATGGCGAGTACATGGGAGAATGGAGAAAGGTTCACATCACCGGATTCTGTGTGAACAAATGTACCGTCTTCTGTGGTGAAGACGAGCCTGTTGTCTCCTGTAAATCCAATGGCTTTTATGGACTCTCCGGGGAAAAGATGGTCCAGGAGCTCACCATTTTCGTTGAACTTAAAAATCCCGTTACCGTTGGTGGCGACCCAGACTTTACCGGACCTGTCAATCTCCACATCCAGCACAAGATCTACCGTGTAACCATGATGGAAATCACCAACCGGATAAAACTTTCCGTTGTCAAATACAAAGAGCCTCGACGAGTAGGTCGGAATCTTGTAATATGATGAATAAATCCAGATTTTGCCGTCAGGAGTCTTCTTAATTCCTGTGATAAAGTTATTTTCAAGCAATCCAAGTCTCTGGTATCGCCAGGAGCCGTCAAAGAGCCATGTTACACCACCTGACTTCCGGTTGTTGTGATAAATACTGCTGCTCTGGTTGCAAACCGTGCCTATGATGATTTTCCCATCAACTGGAATTATTGTAGAGATGTGAACAAAACGGGAATCACAAAGTATGGAATCAGGCGTTTTAACTTCCGCATACCCGGTTGAATCGATAAACACGACGGGGAGTTTTCTCAAAAATTGATTACCCGCAAGGACAAGACCCCCAAGCCCTACAAACACACCTGAATCTGCAGCTGAAATGGTATTGTAACAGCAAAACCACGCATGCTGATCTCCATAATGAGCCCACTGAATGATATGCCAGTTCCCCTGATAGTCTTCAAACAAAACCGCATTTTTTGTCAGAAAGGCACCAAACGAACCTGAACGCACATAATCCAGGATTTCCCTCTGTGTGCCTGGCGAACCCGGTAAACTGTCAGCCGGAATAAGTATGATGCTGTCGGGAAATTCAGATACCATTGATTTTACAAAGACATAGGGTGTTACGATGTAAATGCTATCTCCATAGACTCTTACCCTCTCAATGGGTCCCTGAGAGATTCCAAGTTCGTTCAGGGGATACTGATAAATGATGTCATCGTCAAAAATTTCCGGTGTTCCACGAGTATTGATTCTGATCAGTCTCAGATTTGTGCTGATAAAGACATCGGGATCGTTCACCTGAATCCATGTCAGGCTGTCGCTAAATGGGATTCTCGAGTACTCGAAAAATCGGGAGCTTCCTGCAGATTTAAAATACAGGTGATGATCACTTACAGCCCACAGGTTGCCATTTTCATCAGATTCAATGGCATTTACGATCGGTGAGCCAAGACCGTCAATATTCGTGTATCTCTGGAGAATCCTGAGAGTGTCAAGAGGAATTGTTTTTAAAATTCCGCCGTTTGTTGCAAGGTACAGAGTATCCCCAACCCTGCATCCGTCAAAGATAAACTCAGAATTATAATAAGTATGCCATGTGGTCGAAAAGGTAAAAATTAATAAAATCAGCCTGATCATGTCTAAATTTTACACCCACAAACTCAATTTCCACAAATTTGAATGTAAGCACCCCACACCTGAATCGGCCCGGTCAAAAAAGTTCCGTGTTTGTCTCAGACTTCTTTTAAAAATGCAATCACATGGGGCGAGATGTTCCTGGCAGAGTTGTGAAAGACATGATCCTCATCGGGCAGCAGAACGAATTTTCTATTTACCGGATCCTGTTCGTAAAATTCCTTCGCTGCAGAGATACTTACAGATTTATCCCTTTCCCCGATAATGATGAGGATCCTCAATCCCTTCAGTTTTTTGCCTATTTCAAGGAGATCGTATTTTTCCCTGTCCTCGAAATAGGATCTATTTAGTCTCCATTTTCTGCCCCTGGCATCTTCAAATTCTACAAAATCTTTACTTCTTAGCTGTCTCCAGGCAAGTTTTATGAATGTGTCAGTTGCTGGTCTTATTGCCGGTGCGATGAGAATCAGGTCGTCAAAGTTTTTAAATTTCCAGTAGGTAACGATTGAGACAGCACCTCCCATGCTGAATCCCACGACATGGATTCTGTTAAGTCCCATGGATTTCAAAAATTCAACGGCACTCCTGAGATCTTCAGAAAATCCGGTCCATGTTCCCTCCTCAAATTTCCCGTCACTTTCACCGTTTCCGCGAAAATCAAATCTGAGCACCACATAACCGCTATCTTCAAGATCCCTGGCAAGCTCAGGAATAAAGTTCGCATTCTTATGACCTGTAAAGCCGTGAGCTATTACAACGCCTTCATCAGGTCTTTCCCCGGGTACATGAAGGATACCAGCAAGGGTAAATCCTTCCCTGTTTTTAAATTCTACCTTTTCCATGGGGAAAATTGTAAGGTGGAAATGCCGATCACTCCAGTATTTTTCAATGGTGTTCGGGAAAATATTTTACTGGGTTATCCTTTCACCTTGCGAAAAAAAATTTCCTCTGTTGCTCCAATTTTCAAAAAACCTCTACCCGACCTTGACACAGCTGGAACATTTTATTATCTTCAAGCCTTATGATGATAGTATCGCAATCCGGAGATAAAGTTCGGGTACTTGGAATAGACGAGAATGGTTATGGACCCATGCTTGGTCCGCTCGTTGTAACCGGAGTATTGCTTGAGTTTGACGGTGAACCTTTTGAAGAGCTGAAGACAGAAAATTTCAACTTTCCTATAAAAGTCCAGGATAGCAAGAAAGTTTTCTCAAGAACACCTTCAAGCTACGCTGCTGGAGAAATCTTAACCTGGGGAATTTTGCTTGCTGGCGGTTTCGAAGCCACAGACATCAGGACGATGATAAAGAAAATTTCAGGTGAAGATGTGAATCTTCATCCTGAAATTGAGGTCCCGATATGGGCTAAAAAGGCGATCAATCTCGAAATTCCTGCCTATCTCAAAAAGGTCGGCATAAGGGTTCTTGAGATAAAGGCAAAAATAGTTCATCCCCGTGATTTCAACGAGATGCTCGAATTTGTTGAGAACAAGGCACTACTTGATTATCTCCTCTTCGAGCACCTGCTTTACAGGATGCAGTTCGACTTTGATGTTGCCATGATGGGCAAGATCGGAGGAACAAAGTTTTACGAATCCAACTTTTTCATGCATACAGGTGCTCAGGTAGTTGAAACTTACGAGGAAAAGAAAGAGATCTCTGGCTACAGACTGATGCTCCCCCACAGAGTATTTGACGCCTATTTCATCCTGAATGGAGATGAAAAATACCTGCCCATCACGCTCGCATCAATTATAGGCAAGTATCTGAGAGAAGTTTTTATGCTTTCACTCAACTACGAAGCCGGATTTAAAGATCCGATTCCGTATGCCTCCGGTTACAGACACGATAGCAGAACGATTGAGTTACTTGAAAAGTTGAAGGAAAAGTACCCGGAAGAAGAAATAGTGAGACAGAAGTAAGCCTAAGATCGGGGGTGGAATTTTCTGTGAGCTTCCTTCAGGTATCCTATGTCAAGATGGGTGTAAACCTGTGTCGTTGCAATTGAGGCGTGACCGAGGAGAAGCTGGAGCGTTCTCAGATCACAGCCATTTCTGAGCAGGTGTGTCGCGAAGGAGTGTCTGAGTATATGGGGGTATAACCTCTCACTCTCTATACCTGCCAGCATTCCGTAATGCTTGATTATTTTCCAGACGCTGACGCGAGAGATGGGATTCCCGTTTCTAAAGTTTAGAAAAACAAAATCACTGCCCTTTTTGTTGAAATGCGGGCGAACATCGGTTAAATATCTCTCCAGCCAATCCTTTGCAATTTCGCCAAAAGGGACAAACCTTTCCTTTGATCCTTTACCTCGAACTTTGACAAATCTTTCGTCCATGTCTATGTTTGCAAGGGAGAGACTCACGAGCTCAGAAACACGCATACCCGTTGCATAGAGCATTTCCAGGATAGCCTTATCTCTGATGCCCCGTGAAGTTGAAGTGTCCGGGGAGTCAAGGAGTCTTACCACCTCATCCTCAGTGAGGATTTCAGGTAGTTTTTTGGCACTTCTGGGCAATTCAAGGAGTTCTGTGGGATTGGCAGGCAGACCTTTTTCTGTAGAAAGATATAAAAAAAATCCTCTAATACCTGATATTATCCTTGATCTTGTGGCTGGACTGTATCCAGCTTTCTCAAGCTCAGTCAAAAAATCATTCAAATGATGAACCTCGATCTCACTGATCTCAAGCCCTCTTTTTTTCACAAAATCGTGGAGTTTCTGAAGATCGTTTCTGTAATTCTCAACTGATCTGGGAGACAAACCCTTCTCAAGCAGAAGGTATGAAAGGTAATCCTCAATCAACTCTTTCAAGGGCATCCTCAAACGCTTTTATAAAATCATCGTATCCCTGTTCAACGGGAATCCACCTGACTGGCGGTTTTAGACTCCTTGAAAAATAAATCTGCCTCCTTGCGAGAATTCTGGTTCTCCTTTTTGCCACCTGAATGGCCTTTTCAAGTGTAAGCTCACTCTGCAGGTATAGAATGAGCTCTTTGTACCCGATGGTGTTTAATGCAGGGAAACGCAGGTCATATCCCATGGCAATCAGCCGTTTGACCTCATCGAGAAATCCCTCCTGAATCCACTGGTCGAATCTCAGGTTTATTCTTTCATACAGGTCTTCTCTGGACCTAAAAACACCGAGATAAACTGGCATGTAGGGATTTTTTTTCACTGTCTTTTTTTGAAGCTGGCTTATTGGTTTTCCCGTCTGGTAATAGACTTCAAGTGCTCTCAGAATCCTGAACCAGTCGTTGGGATGAATTCTTTCAGCAGCCTCCGGATCAATGGATCTGAGCTCTTCGTACAGTTTTTTGATGCCTTCCTTTTTCAACCTTTCTCTCAGTTTTGATCTTACCTCCTTGCTTATTGGTGGTGCCTCGAATAGACCTTCAAAAAACGCCTTCAGATATAGAACCGTTCCACCAATAAATACTGGAATTTTACCGGACGCCGAGATTCGTTCTATCTCCTCTTCAGCCTCCCGGACGAAGTCAGCCGCACTGAAGTATTCATCCGGATTTCTAATGTCCAAAAGAGAAAAATGTTTTCTTAAGTGCATGGGTGGCTTGTTTGTTCCGATGTCCATGTATCTGTAGATCTTTCTTGAGTCAACAACGATAAACTGGACATCAGGATACCTGCTCAGAATCTCCTTTGCTATTGAAGTTTTACCCGATGCAGTGGGACCAAATATTACCGGGATTTTCATAATGGATAATCGGGAAACCTGCCGTCAGGATCAAGGGCTTTCTTAACTTTCTTCATAATTTCAAGGTAATTCTTTTCCGGGTAGAGAAGCTTTTCGTCAAAATTAACAGCATAACCATCGCCTGATTCCACGATCTGAGGTATTCTTTCGTGAAATGTATCTGCATAAATAACCTGATTCCCCCAGTCTATAAACGCACCGTCTTCGAGCAGGAGGTCAAGATTTATGAAAATTGCCCGGTACGATATTCCAATTCTGTAAGGTTTCAGGCAATTCCTTTTCCACAGTTCAACGGGATCGAGACCTGATTCATGGAACCAGGTGCCAAGAGATGAGATTTCTTCTTTAAAGTCCTCTTCAAGTCCATCGAGTGTGAACACCATTTTGTATTTTTCCCCTTCTTTAAAAATCACAAGTGCCGAGAGCAGAAGAGAATTCATGTGGATCAATTCGAGCTTTTCCCGAAATCTTGATATATCCGTCGTTTCATATTCGAAATTTTTTATAATCTGTGGCATGGGCTCGAGCTTCAAAATAACATCGGTTATCACACCAAGTGTACCGAGGGATCCGAAAAGGAGCTTTGTCACATCATAACCGGCGACATTTTTTATGACCTTTGCTCCGAAGCGGAGGGGTCTCCCTTCAGCATCAATGAAAGTTACGCCCAGCACCCTATTTTTGAGACTCCCGTATTTCAACACCTCGGGACTGTTCTGGTTGAATGCAATGCTGCCACCAATTGTCGAGTTATCAAATGGAGCACTCAATGGCAGATAAAGACCCTCATTTTCCACAAATTTCCTGATTTCTTTCACCGGTGTTCCTGCTTTTACTACTATCATCAGATCTTCCGGTAAAAATTCAAGTACTCCGCTGTAATCCAACATTCTGACAACTTTTTCCGTGGTGTGCTTGAATCTCGTACCTGCACCAACAGCCTGAATTTTTGGACTGTTTTTCACGATATTCGCTATCTCATAAACAAATTCGGGGAATTCTCTTCTTCTGCCTTCAAATTTATCCGGGAAAATTTTTCCAGGATTCATAAAACCTCTTGGATCAATCGCCTTTTTAAGCTTTAACATGGTCTCCAGCTCTTCATTGGTAAACATTATGTTCATATACTCTTTTTTCTCAAGACCCACACCGTGCTCACCCGTTATCGTACCATCAGCTTCTATGCAAAGTTTTGCAATTTCCCGTGAGGCTTCAATTGCCTTTTCTATCTGATCTCTATCGAGGAGAATCTCAGGATGGAGGTTTCCGTCCCCTGCATGGGCGAGTGTGCCTGAAACGAGGCCGTGAGATTCCACGATTTCACGAGCTTTTTTGATCAGATACGGCAACTTGCTTCGGGGGACAACTACATCAACGATATAATGAAACGGTTTAATCCTCGAAATTGCCCCTGCTGCACTTTTGCGAGCAAACCAGATTGATGCCCTCTCCTCGGGATCTATTGCAAACTTCGTCTCTCTCGCGCCAGCTTCTTTGACAGTCTCAATCAGCTTTTTCGCCTGAGGTTCAATGCTCGCATCGTACCCTTCAACATCAATGATCAAAATAGCGTCAGCATCAACAGGAAGACCGATTTTGACATAATCCTCAACAATTTTAATCATGTTTTTGTCCATCAATTCGAGGGTAGCAGGTTTTAATCCCCTCGCGATAATCATGGAAACAGCCTTTGCTGCATCTCCAAGGTCGTCAAAGACAGCAAGAAGCGTCCCGCGAGAGGGAAACTGTTTGTTAAATTTCAAAACAAAGTCTGTGAAAATACCGAGTGTCCCCTCTGAACCGGTAAAAAAACCAACAAGGTCATATCCGGGAAAATCAGGCGCCTTGCCTCCGAGCTTGTATAGCTTGCCATCAGGCAGAACAACTCTCATTCCGAGTACATAGTTGCCTGTTACACCGTATTTAAAACACATGGGACCACCTGCATTCTCCGCCACATTTCCACCAATAGCAGATGCCCTCTGACTCGCGGGATCAGGTGGGAAAAAATAACCACTTTCATTCAATAATTCGTTAAACTCAAGATTAATGACTCCTGGCTCCACTTCCGCTTTTCTTTCAAAAAAGTCAACAGACAGGATCTCTTTCATTCTGCTGAATTTTACAACCACACCACCGTAAGCAGGCACGGGTCCACCAGAAAGACTTGTACCGGATGTTCTTGCGACAAGGTTAATCCCCTCCTCCTTTGCAATTTCAACGAGTTTTATAACTTCGTCGCGGGTCTCAGGGTAAACCACACCATCGGGTTTACCACTATCAATTCCTGCATCCCTTTCATAGACGATCAGTTCAACATCTGATGTCCTGTAACGATCACCGAATATCTTTTTCAGTTCCATTGTCATGAAGTATAAGCCAGGGGACATAATAATTTCCAGAAATTTTTCGGAATTACCATCGTTGAGACTGTTCGAAAAATATTTTACAGGTTCTTTTTTATTTTGTGGGGTTCACATTCACCCTCCCGTGAGGTAGGAGTATTCACTTACATTCTCCCTTGCGCTTGCAGGAGGATTCACTCACCACACTTATGGGAGGGTAATAAAAGCTTATCAGCCCTGACAAATTTACCCTTTCTGCTCCCTCCTCAATCCTCCCTCACAAGGTGAAGGAGGAGATCATCGGGAGTCCCCCACAATGCCAAACATATTGCAGAAAATCCATCCACAAACTCCCCTCCCACGGAGTGGGGGTATCATCTACCGTCTCCCCTCCCGCTTTGCGGGAGGGGATTGAGGGGAGGGTAATAAAAGCCTCACTCGCTTTTCCCCGCCAAATCCGCTCCTTTTGCCCCCTCCTTAGTCCTCCCCCGCGAAGCGGGGGAGGGGTTGGCGTCTCCCAATACAAATTGATCATCCACAAACCCTCAGGAAATAGAATGATTCACCTACAAACTCCCCTCTCATGATGTGAGAGGGGTTACCAACAAACTCTCCTCCCACTTGTGCGAGAGGCTATCCACCCCCCTCCCGCTTTGCGGGAGGGGAAGGAAATCATATGGTCCTTTTACCCCAAAGGAATTCTTTTGAACACCCTCCACCATCGTTTGATGGTTACAGCCAGAAAGAATATAATTTAAACATGTTCAGGTTCCTGTGGTTTTTCGTCCTGTCTCTCTTTCTGGTCTCCTGTCGTGCCGAGATTGAGACCCATGTGATCTTCAGTGAAATAAAACTGCCACTTACTGGATTTATCAGCCCGTACGGTGGTAGCATCGAATTTTATGTCCAGAAGGAGTTCGATATTTACAGAGAAACCGATATTAGCCTCGATGAAATTGTCTGGAGCTACAGGGCATTATCGAGAGGCACAATTTCATACGAAGTAAAAATTTCATCTACAGGTGTTGGAGAAGAAGGTCTTTTTGCAACCTGTAATCCTGAAAACCTGTGCAGCAGACTACCGGGAAATTACGGATCAACACCTGAGTATGTCAGAAATGCACCTGTTATTTTTAGTGGCAGTATCAACGGCGGAGTCCACGAGTTTTCCAACATTCGGCAGAACCGTGAATCTCTGGAAGAGCTTGAGAGATCCATTGAAAATGGTAAAATCTGGGTAATTTTGAAAGTAACAGCCTCTGATCCTTCTCAGTTCCTGCAGGGTGATACACTGATCATTAGGGATCTGCGGGGAGATATAAAACTACACAAAAACCTCGACTACTTTTTCCCGTTTTCCGGTCTCCTTTTCTGAAAAATGATCGAGATTTTAATGTCAATACTCATTTTATATCCTTCAAGGCTCGTAACAATACCGACGGCGAGCATGCCTGAGAAGTATCAAATCTCGATGCTTGATGCCGGCGTTAGGCTTGGCGACCTTTTTTTACGCGTTGATCCGATCCTCCTTCCAGCCCTTCTCAACGCCGGTTTGAAGTTTTCAAAAAAGGGCTTTTTTGTCTCCGTGAATGTTTCACAATTCTACGGCGACAGGTTTGTCCAGAGAGAGGATGTTGATCGGATATCACTTGATGTAAGTGGGTTTAACCTATCAGCGGGATACACATTCAGAAATCTAACAGTCACTCTTTACCATCGTGATTACGGAGGCACAACGAGTAGAGGTGTGACAGCTGGATTATTTGTCAGACCCATAATGGTGGAAACTGGTTTTGATAGTTTTGAAGAGATAAGGTTTGGTACAGGAATTTATATGGTCAACGACGGATTTTTCGTAAAGCTTGGGATCGCTTCATCCACCCGATTGCTAAAGGATGCAAAATTTTATGTTGTTCCAATCATAAACATGGGGTACAGAAAATGAAATTTGCAGAGGACTTCAAATGGAAGTCAAAGAGGCTTGTCCGGGGGTTAGTTTTCATGTTCGTCTTCACTTACGTCGGGGATCATTTTCTATTCAAAAGTTCACTCTGTCATGTTCATTTTTGCCGTATTGCAGGGTTAATCCTGCTGGTTTCCGGCTTTGTTATTGCCTCGATCGGGGGAAGACATTTAAAGATCTATGGGCGAACATCAGAGGATTTACCAAGAGGGACGACCGATAAGCTTGTAACAGAAGGAATTTATAGGTTTATCAGACATCCCATGTTTACAGCTTTTATTATGATCCTCATCGGAATTGGTCTTACCTTAAATTCTATAACCTTCACATTTATTATGGCTCCGGCAGGTATAGCTTACATCCTGTGGTTTGCTTACAATGTGGATGAAAAAGAAGCCCGTGAAAAATTTGGGGAGAAATACGAAGAATACAGAAGACAGGTGCCCGCCTTTATCCCGATCCCCGGAAAATACTTCAGGAACAAAAATTAATTTCCGGAGTCTAAATTAACAGTGATTGGGTTCGATGAAATTGTTGAACTTTATAAGGACAGGATTTTTAGAATGTTATATGTGAAGGTGGGCAACATGGAAGATGCCCTTGATCTAACACAGGATGTCTTTCTCAAGGTTTACAAGGCGTTACCAAAATTCAGGCAGGAATCGAGCATCTACACCTGGATCTACAGGATCGCACTTAATACGGCAAACTCTTTTCTCAAGAAAAATGGTAGATTCAACACGAGCTCGTTCGAAGAAGTTGGAGACAGTGTCAGGGTAAATGTAGCTCACGAAGAGGAGTTAAAAACAATACTCAGAGGGAAGATTGAAGAATTGCCCGAGCATTATCGGGATGTAATAATTCTTCACTATTTTGAGGGATTTGACTACAGCGAAATTGCAGAAATTCTCGGAATAAACATCGGAACCGTTAAGTCCAGACTTTTCAGAGCGAGGCAAATCCTCTCTGAAAAAATGAGGAGATACTTATGAAGGACATTAGGGAAAAAATCATACTTTACATAAAAAACGAGCTTCCGGAGGATGAAAAAAGGGAGCTCGAAAGACTTATAGAGGAGAATCCAGAATACAGGACAATTTACGAAAAAGAGCTCAAGCTCGAGAAGATGCTCTTTGAGCTTGCT
>CAZNDM010000132.1:0-34827 GCA_964571845.1 uncultured bacterium
GGGGTTTTGGATTGCACGAGTAAAGGAAATGATCACCTCCAATCTCCTCTCTTATGAAGTGGGAGTCTACCGTCATCTCCCCTCCCGCTTTGTGGGAGGGGTACCTACAAACTCCCCTCCCACGAAGTGGGAGGGGATTAAGGGGAGGGCATCAAAACCCCTATCTGCTTTTCCCTGTCAAATCAGCTCTTTCTGCCCCCTCCTTTATCCTCCCCCACAAAGCAAAGCTTTGTGGGGGAGGGGTTTTGGATTGCACGAGTAAAGGAAATGATCACCTCCAATCTCCTCTCTCATGAAGCGGGAATCTACCGTCAACTCCCCTCCCGCCTGCCGGAGGAGTACCTACAATCTCCCCCACGAAGTGTGAAGAATCACTTACAATCTCTCCCCACAGTACTAAAAACTTCAGGGGAATTAAAAATTTATACACCTCTTTTTCCCAAAGGAAATTTTTTCGAACAGATTCTCCATTCATCTTGACACAGAGGGTGTAGTGGTGTATTATTTAAGTATTACACCAAGACAGTTTTAAAACATCTTTTTAAGGTCACCTCCCTCGAGTGTTTCCCCTCCTTCAGAAGAAGGAGGGGAAAATCTTTATTCAAGCTAAACCCGGTAGAATTGCAAAAACCTGAGAAATCCTACACCACTGGTTCAGCCGGTTCCCTGCCCTCTGCAATGTAATTTATGACTATCCCTGCAAGAATGAATGCACTTCCAATCACCTGAAGAGTGTTAACGCCCTCGCCGAGAATAAAATAGGCAAGCAAGGCTGATCCTATTGGTTCCCCGAGGATCAACACTGTTACAAATGTCGCAGATGTATGCTTCAAAGCCCAATTAAAGGATGTATGGCCAATTATCTGTGGTATAATTGCAAGTAGCACAAAGTATTTAAAGACTTCCACAGGGTAACTTTTAATCTCCGTACCTGTGAACAGGCAGATCAAATACAAAAACGCCGCCGCTGAAAGGTAAACGGGAAAGACATAATCAAGCAGATCAGTGTGTCTGCGGGTTTTTCTCCCTATCAAAAAGTAAATAGAGATCATAATTGACCCAAGAATTGATAGGATGTCGCCCTTCAGGTTCCCAAGCCCTACAAGCTTATCCGAGTATCCAACTACGAATCCTCCAAATATTGATACAAAAATTCCAATCCATGCAAGGAGAGAGGGTTTTTCTTTTAGAAAAATCCACGAGAGGATACCCACAAAAACAGGATTCATTGTAACGAGTACAACGGAACTCAAAACCGATGTGTACTTGAGTGAACTGATCCAGAATGCAAAGTGTAACGCCATAAAAAGACCTGCGAGAACCTCGTATTTTAAATTCCCTCCGAGTCTTTTCCCCTTAAGTGCATAGATGGGTGATATGAATAGTGTTGCAAGGAATAGTCTGTAAAAGGCAATAACAAGGGCTGGAACCTGCGGAATTAGTTTAATGAAAATACTCGCAAATGATACGGATATAACACCGGTTAAAACTACAAGAAATACTTTAAATCTGGACATTAGATTTCAATGTGTCTCTTTTCGTTCCTCCGGAGGTCAAGGTCTTCTCCCAATAAAAATACCTCAAGTGTATTCCAGATTTCGGCAGAAATGAGATGTCCTCCACGAACTTCACCACTTTTTAATCCAACCACAGCGTGTATATGGTACGGAGGATCAGCATTTTTCATGAGTGAACCACTGAGAGCGAGCACCTCAACCGGCTCCGGTATAAAATGTTCAATATAACTGCCGGATTCAAAATACCCGAGCCTGACATTTCTGAACATACCGAGACCTGAGAGAATCACCTTCAGGGGATTCCCCTGCATTATTAAGGTTTTCAGCTCACTTATAAAGTCCTCACCATCATCGAACCTTGCAACAAAGAGCCCGTTTTTCTCGATAAACTTCATGATATTTCCTCCTCTTTAACACTGTTCAGAGCAGCCTTGACCATTGCTCTCAGATTGATAAGATACGCTTCCATTGGTTGAAAGACTTTCTCTTTTTCGTAATCTTCCATTGTAATTGTTTTGACAACTTTTTCTGTGTCACCAAACCTCCGGTAAAGGTTTATGATTCTGTTTCGATAATCAACCGTCTCCTCAATATGTTTTTCGATGTGTTTGGTTACCTGGTCCTTCCCTTTGACAACTCCAGAGTGGGGGAGGCAAATGATCTCAATATCGAGGTCCTTAAGTTTTTTAATTGACGCCAGGTACTCGTCATAGTTCGATAAAAACTCTGCCATGATCCTGCCGGACCCGGTATATACTCCAAGACCATCGCTTCCAAAAACCGCTTTATCTGGTGTTAGGTAGTAAGTAACGGAATCCCTCGTATGGCCCGGTGTGTAGAAGACCTGCATTTTAACCCCATTTCCAAGATCGAAAAGCTCACCGTCCTCAGGAGTTAAGTCAACTTCAATCCTGTCAATTTTTGCGGCCTCTTTCCAGTCTTCCTCGAGATCCGGAACAAATCTCATTGATTGCTCGTTCAGGTTTCTGATAATCTCCATTGCACGGGGATTCGAAAAAACTTTCTTTGCATAAGGATGGGCAACAACTTTGATTCGGGGATTAACCCTTTTTATGTAAGAAACAAGCCCGACATGATCGTAATGTGAATGGGTCAAAAAAACATAATCGAGTTTGTCAAAGCCTCCAATGGTTTTTTCTATGTCGTGAGTCAAATTTCTCACATTAACTGACATTCCGGTGTCAACGAGGGCTTTCTTTGGAGCATCAATGATATAAAATGACATCATAAAGTCACCGACAAAAATCACATGATCCGAAATCCTGCCAGGTTCTGTTATTCTCATGCTTTACCGGTGGAGATTTTAGTGATAGTCTGATAGATCTCTCCCAGGTCTCTTTTCTCCTCCTCTATAACCTTTTCAATAGCGAGTCTTGATTCTCTATCGTCGATATAGTCAAGCAGCTCCTGGTACAGAAGGATGGCGTTCTTTTTGTGTTCTTTTGCAAGTCTTAGTGCGTCCAGAGGATTTTTCAACCCCTTCAGAATCTCATCCTTCTGTTTTTTATTGACAAAGATATTTTCGTCAATGATAAACTTGAAGAATTCCTGCATATCAGGTGGTCCGCACAGTTCGTCAGCAATTCCTTTTTCCTCACAAACCCGGGTTTTGAAGTTGAGAAACACTTCGAGATGGTTTTTCTCCTTTTCAACAAGTTTGCGGAACAGATCCTTTATTTCAGGATTTTGAACGGTCTCGACCACATAGTTGTAGCAGTAAATTGTTTCATCAAACATGGAGATGATCAAATCAATGATATCGAGGAACTTAAGTGTGCCTTTCATTTTGTCCTCCTTTTATTACCCGTGCCTTGATTTCTTTTAACCTTTGTTTTGTTGCATCAATGATTTCAAATTCTACACCATCAATGACGAATTTCTCGCCATTTCGGGGGACTCTGTCAAGTTTTTCAAGAATATAGCCTCCAAGTGTGTTAACTTCCTCGGATTCGAGCTCCACTCCAAGGATTTTTGAGGCAGTTTCAAGATCAATACGGGCTTTAAAAAGGATACTCCCGTCGTCCTGTCTTACATACAGAACTTCTTCTTTGTCAAACTCTTCCCAGATCTCTCCAACAATTTCTTCAATTAAATCTTCAAGGGTTACAAGGCCTGTAACACTGCCAAATTCATCAACGACGAGTGCGATGGAAATCCTTTTTGCCTGGAAAAATCTCAGCGTGTCCAGAACCTTTTTGTTCTCAGGCACAAATTCTGGTCTTACCATCAGCTCACTGACAGGTGATGATTCTATCTTGTCGAGGTGTTTTAAAACCTCCTTCATGTGGAGTACACCGACCACATTATCTATCCTGTCCTTCGTAACGGGCATCTTGGAGTATCCGTGTTTTTTGTAGATCTCAATTGCTTCTTTAAGAGACATGCTGGCTTTTACGGTTATCATGTCTGTTCGCGGCACCATCACCTCTTCAACCTGTTTGTCAGCTATGTCAATCAGTCTATCAACAATGGAATTGAGATGCAGGGGGACGACACCGGATTCAGCGGCTTTTTCAATGAGATGTTTTAACTCCTCTTTATCCTTTATTCTGCAAAAAATTCTGTTTACCCATCGCATTTTCTATTATCTCTCTCCCCCCAGGAGGAATGACCAATCCTCCCGAGACTACCATTTTTACTGCATCTTCGATGCTCATGTCAAGATACTTTACTCTACTTTCCTCAACTATTATGTACCATCCAGATGTAGGGTTGGGTGTTGTGGGTATGAATACATTGATGTAATTCACGCCCCCGGATTGCCATTTCCGGGAGTTTGTTACAAAACCAACAGCAAAACTCCCTTCATAGGGAAATTCAACAAGCACTGCCCGGGAAAAGGACTGACCCGATGAAGAGAAGGCATTTATTAGTTGTTTTGAACCCACATAAATGCTACGGATAAACGGGATTTTCTCTATGATGGATTCACTGTATCCGAGAATCTCTGCTCCGATGAAGCTGGAGGAAAAAATTCCCACAAGGTAAATAATGCCTATGAGAATCAGGATGGAAATGATCGTCAGGAAGAAATCAGGTATCCATCCAAGTAAAGGGAAATGTGACAATACGGAAGCGAGTTTTCCGCCAATGGCTCCGACAATGACCCAGATTACATAGAGAGTGATTAGCACCGGAGCAAGGGTGATAAACCCGGTAACAAATGCCCTCCTGAATGGGGGCAACTTCAGATTTTCGATTTTTTTAGCAATATCTTCAAACTTTACTCTCATTTTTAATCCCCATCCTGTTTTTAATCTCTCTTGCAGCAACGAGTCCGGAGATGGCAGAGTGGAGAAGGCCCCGGGTTATCCCTGCTCCATCTCCTGCCGCAAAAAGTCCCTTTATCTCTGTTTCAAGGGACTTATTCACTTTTATCCTGTTTGAATAAAATTTGACCTCCACACCGTAGAGTAGTGTATACGGAGATGCCACTCCAGGTGCAAGTCTGTCCAGTGCCTCGATCATTTCTATCAGATTTACGAGGTATCTATATGGAAGAATGAAAGAAATATCGCCCGGAATTGCGCTTTCGAGCGTGGGTTGAACAGGATTTTTCAAAATTCTTTTCTCCGTTGATCTTCTTCCACGCATGAGGTCTCCCAATCTTTGAAGAAGTACTCCACCGCTGATCAGGTTTGCAAGCTTAACTATTGACCTTCCAAAGGTTATCGGATCGTTAAAAGGTTCTGTAAAACTCGTTGAAACAAGCAGGGCGAAGTTTGTGTTTTCCGACACAGGGTAGGTGTTTGAGAAACCGTTAACTGTTATCACATCCTCTGCATATTCCTGCACGACCACACCGTTGGGATTGACACAGAAAGTCCTGATACGATCGTCAAATTTCTTGGAGTAATAAATCAGTTTTGGTTCATAAACGACACTGGTTAAGTTATCCATAATCGATGCGGGAATTTCGACTCTAACGCCAATGTCAACGGGATTTGGGTAGGTTTCAAGGTGAAGTTTCTTTGCCTGAGCTGCCATCCATGTGGCGCCAGCTCTACCCGGTGCGACTATGACATAACTGGAATGGTATTCGTTTTTCTGTGTTCTGACACCGTAAACTTCGCCGTCCCTGGCAAGGATATCCTCAGCTTTCTCGTTGAAGTGTATCTGGATTCCAAGCCTGTCCACATAGTTTCTCATTTTTTCGAGTACCCTGAAGCCCCCGTCGGTTCCAAGATGTCTTATGGGTGTTGGGATAAAAACAAGGCCGTTTTTCTGTGCTTCGTACTTTATCCTTTTTATCGCATCGTCATTGGTTCCAAACAGTCTATGAGGGGCACCAAATTCAAGGAGTCTTGAATCGACATACTTCATGAGTTCGCGGAAACTGTCGTTCTCTATGTACTTTTTCAGATTTCCGCCGACTTCATGTGAAAGTGTTATTTTCCCATCTGAGAATGCACCGGCGCCTCCGAAACCGGAAATGAGTGGACAGACCGGACATTTTAGACACACTCTTTTGAAATCGAGCGCGGGGCAGCGCCTCCTTTTTAGATCCGGTCCCTTCTCAATTACGAGTACATCAAGGCCTGATTCTGCAAGCTCAATAGCAGCAAACAATCCTGCAGGTCCTGCACCTATGATTATGACATCATGTCTTTCCATTTAATCAATCAGGGAAACTTTCAAAAGATTGGTTCTCCCTTTGACCCAGAGAGGATACCCAGCAAGTGTAATGTACAGGTCACCCTTTTCAAGAATCTTTCTCGACCTTCCTATTTCTTCGGCGAGGTCGAAAATTTCCTCGACCCTGTCAACCTTCCTGTTTATCACATGATAATCGATACCGAACAAAACCAGAAGTTTTCTTGCGACTTCAGGAGTAGGAGTGATTGCGAGAACAGGCATAGCAGGTCTGAGCTTTGAGACGAATCTTGCTGTAAATCCGCTTTTTGTGAATACAATGATCGCCTTTGCTCCGAGTTCAACGGCAGTCTCGACCGCAGCTCTTGCCACTGATCTTGCAATCGGTGATCTCTTGAAAGAAATACTTTCAAAAGGTGGCAGGGCTTCCTCCACAGTTGATGCAACCTCCTCCAGTACTTCAATAACTTTAACCGGATACTTTCCAATGCTCGTTTCTTCTGTAACAAGCAATGCGTCAGAGCCGTCAAAGATTGCGTTGGCAATATCCGAAACCTCAGCTCGTGTCGGCGTCTCATGAGTTACCATTGACTCCAGTATCTGAGTGGCAGTAATTACTGGTTTTGAATACTCTCTCGCAAGTTTTATTATCCTTTTCTGAGCCAGAGGAACAAGTGGCAGGGAAATTTCGACTCCGAGGTCACCTCTTGCAACGATCACACCGTCTGCCTCGTGCATAATCTCCTGAAGGTGATCCAGTGCTGCCTTACACTCAATTTTGGCAATAAGCCAGGGGAAGTTTGACGGTTTGAGGTCCTCAATGAATTTTCTTACAGTTTTTACATCGTCTGAAGTTCTGACAAAAGAGATTGCAACAAAATCAATTCCGAGCTCAGAGGCAATTTTCAGGTCGGATTTATCCTTATCTGTCAGGATTGGCAGGGTTTTCAGTGCACCGGGGACATTCACACCTTTCCCTTCCTTAATCTCTCCTCCTACGAGGCAAACAGCCTCCACATAGTTTTTGTGTTTTTTTACGACCTGAAATCTAACCTTTCCGTCGTCAACGAGTATCAAATTCCCCTCAGGTATGTCATCTGAAAAGTCTTCAAAGTCCACCTGAACAACACGATCGGATTTAACATCCTTTCCCGTGAAGACAACGATGTCCCCTTTTTTTACATGCAAATTCTTCGGATGTACGGACTTAATTCTCACCTTGGGCCCGTGCAGGTCTGCCATTATGCCAATGGGTCTCTGGAGTTCCTTTTCAAGATCCCTGATAATTGCGTGGTATTCTCTGAAAGTCTCGTGATTTGTGAAGGAGAAGTTAAATCTGAAAATATCGGTGCCATTTTGCACCATTTGCTTGATGGTTTCCCTATCGAATGTGCTGGGACCAAGTGTTGCAATGATTTTGGTCTTAGCCATTTTTGAGTTCCTCCAGAATAAGAGGCATGATTTCGCCTGCCGGACCTTCAAAGTGGTAATGAGCGATAGGAGTGACAGGCGTTTTTTCAATATTAACTTCAATAATCAGAGCTCCGGCATTGTAGGCTTCAAAGGGTAGCTGGGCTGCCGGATACACCACAGCTGAAGTTCCTATTACAAAGAAAAATTCAGATTTTCTTGCTATTTCAAAACTGCGGTTTAACGCATCAAGGGGGAGCATTTCACCGAACCAGACCACATCTGGTCTGAGTAATCCTCCGCATTCAGGACATCTGGGCAGTTCTCCCTTTTTGATTTGAAAGTCGTGGTAAATTTTACCACACTCTGTACACCTTGCACGGAGGAGATTGCCGTGAAGCTCAATGACATTTTTTGACCCGGCTTTCTGGTGGAGATTGTCCACATTTTGAGTTATTGTGTAAAATTCATCAAAGATGTTTTCAAATTCTTTGAGTGTGATGTGGCCGGGATTTGGTTTTGTCTTTTTGACAAGATCAATTCTCCACTTATACCACTCCCAGACGAGTTCTGGATTTTTCATAAATGCCTCAGGAGTGGCGAGGTCCTCCGGTCTGTATTTATTCCAGAGGCCATCTTTACCTCTAAAAGTGGGGACGCCGCTCTCACGGGAGATTCCAGCTCCCGTGAGAGCGGCGCCCCTTTTCATTTTCCTTAATTTATCTGCAAGTTCCCTGATCTTCTCCCTCATTCCCTGCTCCAGTAAACGCGTAATAACTTCTGGGTATCAGAAAAGGAGAGCTCAAGCTCTCCCTGATGTGCTTTGTGAACAGCTTTCCCGATCTTCTTGGCAAGAGTCTCTGTCGTTGTTTCTATTACTATCCCTTCGTCCGTCTCTTTTATGCTCATAATCCTGGCAAGAGGATTACGCTTCTTCTCATACTCCGCCTCGTTGTTAATGAGATTCATGATCTCATCTTTATTCTCTTTTACATAACTACCCCTGAGCTCAACTATGCCAAGAGGGTAGTGATCTTCAATTTTTCTACATGCAGGGCATTTTTTGAAGTGAACTCGATTTTTGTCTTTCATCAACTCTTCATAGTACTTCTCGTCCCAGAACCATCTTTTGTTGTGATATATAAGGTGACAGGAAGGGCAGACAGTGGGATCTTTGTACTGACTTTTGTCCATGTATGGATCGTGCAACTTCATATCGTACAGTTTATCAATTCTTTTCATCGTTTTTCCTCCGTTTCTTAAAAATCCCATTTTTAGTTTAATAACCCCCATGACCACTGTCAAGGACAGGAGCGGACGCAGTTATTGAGTTTTTTCTGTTTGTTTATGCTGCTTTTTCTTCTTACATCACTGAAGGGTAAGAAAATCAGCAGATGTGCAGTTTTTGTGCAAATTTGGCTTATTTTTCAAAATTGATAAATTTCCATTTGACTTTATGGCTATTTTCGCGGATAATCTTTGAAAAACCAAATTCTTTGATCAGCAGATTCCCCCTGCTCTTCAAAGAGAAAGGAGATCAATTATGTGGTTAGTTGTAACTCTAATGCTACTTGGAGCAGGTACGACCCCCGATTCGTCCGGTATCCACGAAATCGGGAAATGGCCCTTCGGTCCCTCGTATACGCTTGCTGAGGATACCTCAAGAAACCTGATCTTTCTCGGATCTGGAGCTGGAGTTTTTATTTTGCAGCCCGGAAATTCTGGAGAATTTACAGTTATCTCTGATGGTATCAGAACAGAGGGTGGGGCAGTAACGGTTCTTGCTTATGACTACACGCACAGGGTTCTTTTTACCGGAGGAGACAATTCCAGGCTGGAAGCCTGGGATCTATCTGATCCTGCAGACCCGGTAAGAATATTCGAGTATCAGGACGAAGTTACCAACTTCTTTGTAGATGGTTGGGTGTCTGACATAATAATTTACGGTGACCATCTCTTTGTTTCGTTTTGCAGCACCTTAAATGGTAACTACACCGGATCAGTCAAAATTTTCAATCTGGCTAATCTTGGACAGGTAGCAGGCTCGATAAATATACAGACTCTGATAGGGAACCTTTTTATAGAAAATGGGAGATTATATGTCCAGGAGAGTCCGAATTTCATCAGAATTTACGACATTTCAGATGTTACAAATCCTGTCCTGATAACCGGCTTTAACGATTATGGCGAAAGGGTGATAGTGGAGGATACATTGCTCTATAGCGTATCCGGAGGCATGTGGGGTGGTGCTATCACGATTTTTAATATCTCAGACATCACGAATCCGGTTGAAATAAGCACGACATCTCTGCAGATAAGCACTGTAACAAGGGTCAGGAAATACGGGACAAACCTGTTTATTTGTGGAGATTGGCTCGACGCGTGGGACATTTCTGACCCAAACAATGTCAGGAGACTGTGGGGATTTGGTGTTTATGGGGGGAATGGTATAGATGACTTTTCCCTGGACAATGGATCCTATTTAGCTGCTGCTAAAATAGCTGGCTTGAGTGTGATAGGTTTTGATTCACTTGGAATGCCCTTTGAAGCCATGAGTTTTAGAACACCAGGTTATGCAGAAGCAATAACTGTGGGAAATGGCAACACGTACTATCTTTCGTGGACAAATGGATCTACAACACTCGATGTGTTGAACGGTGCTGAACTGGTCGGTAAGGTGAGAGTCCCGGTTTCTTCCGGCGCAGGTCTTAATGCTGCTTATGCAAACGGACATGTTTATTTCACAACTGACTCTCTTCTTGTATCCGTAGATGTTACCAACCCACAGGATCCTGAAGTTGACGGTGTTCTGGATTTTCAGCAAAGAGTTATGAATCGAAATTTAATTGTGAATGGCGATTATGCCTATATTTCGGAGGATTCCGGAATTTATGTGGTTCGCCTCGATAGTATGCAGGTTGTCTCCCGGTTACAGGATACATCGTTGATGTACGGAAACAAAGCCTTTGCTATGGAAGGAAATTACCTTTACATGTCGTATGGATTAAAGCTGGCAGCGTTTGATATTTCTGATCCCCGGAACCCTATACTTCTTTCTGTAATTGAATTTTCTCAGGCTTATGCTATATTTAGATCAATCGCTATAAGCGGAGACTACGGATTTATTTCAACAGAAGTTAATCAAATCATAATTGTTGATCTCACAAATCCAGCGTATCCCGTGTATGATAGCGTTTATTTTCCACCGGGTAATCGTGGTGATGGACTGTATTCTCTTCAGTTTTCCGGGAATTATCTCCTGGGAACCACCGGACTAAATTATTCAACAGTTGTTGCATTTGATGCCACAAACCCCCTTTCGCTCAGGATAGGAGCCTACTACGACAATTATTACAATCTGGATAACTTTGTGCATTTTAAAGTTGATGGGAATACGATTTATCTTGCAGATTATTCAATAGGAGTGCACATCCTGAACTTTAATCCATTAGCAGTGTCTGAAATATCAGATGAGCGATCAACGATCCAGATTTTTCCAGACAGGCTCCGTTTTTCACTTGAAGCCGATGGCTTTGTCAATTTGAGGATTTATGATGTTTCCGGCAGACTCGTTAAACACTGGAAAAGATTTTTTAGAAGTGGTGAACATGATGTTAAGTTGACCGGCATGAGAAGCGGAATATACTTTTTTACGATTGACGCAGGGAGATTGAGGTACTCGGGAAAGACGATGGTAATCAAGTGAGTTTAAAGAGAACTTTCTGGTGAAATAACAGGTACTGCGAAGACACCGTAAGCGCCGGGACCACCATAAACAGCTATGGCTGGAGTAGTGTAGTTTACAATAATCTCCCTGTACTTGAAGTTTGACATAATAAAATTTTTTATTCTTTCAACCTTACGCGGGGTGTTAACATGAGCAATTCCAAAATCATAAATTCGATTTTTATCAAGGGTTTTCTTCAGCAAGTTAAACAGTTTTTTGAGAGCCCCCTCACTTCCAAAAGCCTGAGTGAGCTTTTTTAGATAACCAGCTTCGTCGATGGTTATAAGGAGTTTCAAGCCAAGGAGGTCAACAAACCTGCCTTTTAGCTTACCGGCTCTGCCGCCATGAACGAGATTTTTCATCGTATCAAGGACAATGACAGCCAATGATTGAAGCCTTATTTTCTCAATATTCTCCTTAATTTCACTGTCAGAAAGTCCACTGTCTATCATCTCTTTAATTCGTAATGCCATGAGTCCAGCCGCAATGCTAAAAAGCTTGGTATCGAAGACCGTTACATTTGAAAATCTCTTTGAAGCCGTCACTGAGGTAGAATAGGTCCCACTGAAATTTGATGAGATATGAATTGCGTAGATCTTTTTTGCCTTTTGCGAAAGCTCTTTGTAAGCTTCAATGTAATCCGAAAACGCAGGCTGAGCAGTTTTCAATTCTTTCCACCTATCAGATGTGAGTAATTCCATGACCTGCTCCCTTGTGATGTCCACACCCTCCCTGTAGGATCTGTCCCCTACGAATACCTGAAATGGGATAACCTTAAAGTTTAATTTTCTGTAATAATCAGGTGTAAGGTCCATTCCTGAATCCACGAGGATTGCGTAATCGAGTTTTTCTTCGTCCTTTATCTGTCTGTGCATGTCGTCAGCTTTTTTCATCTCTATCTGTCCGTAAGATTCGAGGAGCTTAAAGACTTTATCCGGTTCGTCCGTGTGAATGTGTACATGAAGCAGGTTCTGGTCTCCAACTACGATAAGGGAGTCTCCGAGTTCTCTGAGTTTTTCCTTGATTTCACCAATTTTTATATCAGACCCCCTGAGGAGAGCCTCGGTGCAGTATCTGAAATTTGAATCAGTTTCGAAGTTGCTTTTGAATTCTTTGACAGATGTGTCTTCAATTTCAAGTGTGTCGAGATGGATATTTTTGTCCTGAAAGTACATGGAGAGTCCCTGAAGGAAATAGAGAAAGCCGAGTCCGCCTGCGTCAACCACTTTTGCCTTTTTGAGCTGAGGCAGGGTCTCTTTTGTCCTTTCGAGCGATTTTTTGGCGGTCTCCTGCAGATGTTCGAGAAACTCCTTGAAATCGTTCACTTTTTCTGAAATTCTGTCAGCTTCTTCTGAGACCTCTCTTATAACAGTGAGAACAGTACCTTCAACTGGTTTTTCAATGGCTTCGTAGGTTTTGCGTATCGACAGTTTCATGCTTTTAGAAAAATCCTTGATGGAAATTGTTCTTTTCCCCTTGAGGGCTTTGCTAAAACTGTAGAAAAACTGGGAGAAAATGACACCGGAATTACCTCGTGCACTCTTTAGCATATTTTTTGAAACTTCGGACAGGAGGGAGTGTACGCTGTCGAAATCCCTGTTTTTCAGGGTTTGAACGACACTTTTAAAGGTTTGAGCAAGATTTGATCCAGTATCTCCATCAGGGACAGGAAAGACATTGATGTTGTTGAGTTTTTCCCGGTTTTTTATAACATTTATTGCGCCTGAGATAAGGCTCTTTTTGAGATCATCGGGCTTTAAAGTCTTTTTCATATTTAAATGATAACTTTGCTCGATGGTTAAAACAACCACATCCCGGAACGATAGGCTGCTCAAAAGGTGGTTTAGGAAAAAATCTTAATTTCCCTGAGAAAGGGTTAACACAATGGAGATCCCACGATAAGGGTGTCCTGTGAGGACAGAGATTCACCGACCTCCTGCAATATGCAGAAGTTATAGCACAATGAGAGAGCTCCGTTAATTGCCCTCACTGTAAGACAGATGTTGGGTGGAGGGGTACTTACGAGGTCTCTCCCGCGCTGCAAAGCGGTGTGGGAGAGGATCACCTTTCGATTTCCTTCCCCCCAAAGCTTTGCTTTGTGGGGAAGTATCACCTCTCGATCTCTTCCCCCATGCAGTGCTTTAGTGCTGTGGGGGAGATCACTTTGTAATTTTTCTCCGCTTCGCGAGGAACTTTCCCTCAACCACTTTCCCCCGAAGTTCGGAGAGAGCTTCTTCAAACCTCTCTCCCGCAGAGTGGAAGTGATGAGGGAAGATACAGAACCCCTCCCCCGAACCTCGAAGAGGTTTGGGGGAGGATAAAGGAGGGGGCAGAAAGAGCATATTTAACAGAGAAAAGCAGATGATGTTTTTCTGGCCCTCCCCTCAATCCCCTCCCGCAGAGCGGGAGGGGAGTTTGTGGGTGAATCTTCCCGCATAGCGGGAGGGGATTGAGAGAGTGATGCTCCCACAAGCGGGAGGGGAGTTTGTGGGTGACCCCCGCTATGCAGGAGGGGAAGCGGTCGGTGTACTTCCACAAGCGGGAGAGGAGTTGGGGAGTGACGCTTCCAATTCGCGGGAGAAAAGATTGCGGGTGACTCCTCGCCTCAAGCGTGAGGAGCTGACATTACCCATGAAAATTCACATCGCAAGCATATAATGGATAATATCAGGCGTGAGCAGAGGGGGATGTGAACTCCCGCAAAGTGTGAAGGGAGGTTGGGTGTGACCGTTAATTGGAAACCTGTGTACCAGTTCCAAATAGAGGTTGGATGTGACCTCTCCCTTTTCGTGGAAAGGGATATTGTTTGAACCCCTTAAGTGAAAGAGAGAAAACATCTGTAAGTGAGAGATGTGGGATGGATTCCCATAAAGTGGATGGAGTAGTTGTAAGTTGACTTCCGCAAGCGCGAAGAGAAACTTGTGCGTAAATTATCCCGTGCAACAAAAGAGGAATTGTAAGTGGACTCTCACAGACAAAAGAAGGGAATAAATACGAGCCTTTCAACAAAATAAAAGTAACAAATTGCCAGAGGATTACACCCCACTCCCTCTCATCTCAGAGTGATGAACTATGCCAGGTGGTTCAGATATTCAAGCGATTTTTATAAGCCTCTCTCAGGTCCGTCGTACTCGTGATCAGTCGGATGAATCTTTCTCATGGGTTTCATTCGGGTTTGCTCTTCATAAATATGCGCTATGATTCCAGGTGTTCTTGCCATAATGAAAAACGCATTTCCCAGTTCTGGTGGAAATCCGAGTTCACAGAGAACAGCCGCGATTGCTCCATCAACATTTATGGGAAGGGTTTTGCCAAGAACTTCTTTTAGTGCTTCCTGAGTCGCCCGGGCAAATTTTACAAACTTACCGGAATAACCTGTTTCTTCGGCAATCTCGAAGAGCTTTTTTGTGCGCGGGTCGTTAGTGTGATACCGGTGACCAAACCCAAAGACTTTTTCCTTTCGTTCTTTCTTTTCTTTAACCATCTCTTTTGCAACATCCTCGAGTGATTTTCCGGACTCTTCTGCCCTTCTGACACCTTCAATATAAAATTTCATTGCATCCTCAATTGCTCCGCCATGATATTTGTAAATAGCGAGGATACCACCTGCAAGTGCTGCATTCAATGGGGAGCCCGTTGAAGCTATTGTTCTTGCAGCGAGTGTCGATGGAGGAGTAGCACCATGATCAATTGACGATACAAGTATAGTGTCAATAAGTTTTCCAGTTTTCTCATCCGGTAATTCGCCTTTTAAAATCAGGTAAATCGCCTGTGCGAAGCTCACTTTCCCCATAAGGTAGTCTATGGGATAACCACGGACAGAAATTTTGTTGGGCTCAATCTTTGTAATTGATGTTTTCCAGTGAAGCTCACCCATTTTTATCCTCCCATTTTTTGAAGAATTTCTTTTGTAACTGCAGGAATGTCCATAAATGATTCAACGACATAGGCGCCCACTTCTCTGAGTCTTTTGACCTTACTTTCCCATGATCCTCTGTTTCCTTCTACAATAGCACCTGCATGTGAAAATCTTGTGCCAGATTTTGCAGCTTTTCCGCCAATGAACGCAACGAGCGGTTTTGTGAATTCTCCTTTCTCAATAAGGTCAGCAACTCTTTCCTCCTGAGTGGTCCCTATTTCGCCAAACATAACAACGACTTTGGTCTGTTCATCTTCCTGAAAGAGTTTAATAACATCAGGGTGAGGCAGTCCTACCACTGCATCGCCACCGACATGGATGATTGTGCTTTCACCGAGTCCCGCCTTGGTTAGATAATAGGAGATTGCAGACGTAATTCCACCACTTCTTGACGTTACACCCACGGGACCGGGTTTGAACCATTCTCTCGCAGAAGCGGCTCTACCGCCGATCATGCCAAGAACAGCTTTACCAGGAGATAGAAGTCCAAGAGTGTTGGGACCCACGAACCGTGCACCGGCTTCTTCAGCTCTTTTGGAAATTTCGAGCACATCGTGTATGGGCACCCTGTCCGGGATCAGGACGAGGAGTTTAACACCGGCTTCGATAGCCTCAAGAGCTGTTTCTTTAACTGCAGGAGCTGGAACAAATATCACACTCGCATCTATGGGACCCACAGCCTCCCATGCCTCTTTAACAGTATCAAACACAGGGATTCCATGTACTTCCTGACCTCCCCTTCCCGGAGTAACCCCACCAACCACATTTGTACCATAATCTTTCATTAACTTCGCACGAGTTGACCCCTCCCTCCCTGTTATTCCCTGAATGATGACTCTCGTCTTTTCATCAACGAGTATTGACATCTTATCCTCCTTATTTAAGAAATTGGCTGAATGTAAAAAATGTTATAACACCCGCAACGAAAGTTCCAGCAATAAGTTGCGAAACCGTGTGTTTTCTGAGTGCATATCTCGCCCACAAAACAGGAAGGACGAACAGATACACCCATGCGTACTGAATCCCAAAAACCATGATTATTGCCATGGCAAAAGCCGATACTGTGGAAGCATGAAGACTTATCTTCCAGAACAATGTGATTGTCATCATGATTGTTGCAAGAAAAACATAGTTTAGCATGGAAACAGTAAGTGGTGGCGGTGCCCCGAACTTTTTCAGGACCACAAAACCGGAAAATGCAGAAATTATGCTAACCATGAAAAACCTCCACCTCTCCTCTCTTCTGTCAAGGTGAAGGCTGGATATTTTTCCTCTCCTCCAGAAATAAAAAATCACACTGAAGGGTATAAAAGTCGAAAATACGAGTGTTACAAGTGTCCACAGGGCAGCATCAACTGGCGATAAGACATATTTTTTTGCAAATAGATAAAAGACAACGATGGAAATGAGGGTGCCGTCCGAAAGGTAAGAAATGATGCGTGCAGTTTTATTCATCAATATCCAAGCTCACTTAAAATGCGCATGTC
Organism: uncultured bacterium; assembly: GCA_964571845.1. Lineage (GTDB taxonomy): Bacteria > Hydrothermota > Hydrothermia > B15-G9 > WFZT01 > WFZT01. Next base: position 16,675 of record CAZNDM010000132.1, read on the forward strand.
CTTACGCCATCTTGGCTTAACCTTCACCCAGAGCTCGAGATATACGGGTCTTCCAAGAAGTGCCTCGATCTCCTTTCTGGCAATTGTACCGAGCTTTTTTATTGCCCTGCCGCCCTTGCCGAGGATGATGGCTTTCTGTGAATCTCGTTCCACATAGATAATTGCCCTTATGTAATCCTTTCCCCCGTGGTGAGGACTGTTTTCTATGAATTCCTCAACAAGAACTGCCGTAGAATAGGGTATTTCCTCACCATAGAGGTAAAAAACCTTCTCTCTGATGAGCTCCGAGACAAAAAATCTCTCCGGCTTATCCGTTACAATGTCTGGGGGGTAAAAGGGTTCTCCTTCAGGGATGTACTTGATAATTAAGTCAAGAAGCTCATCTGTATTAATCAACTTCAATGCACTTATCGGCACAATTTCAAGATAGTCGTGAAGTTTTGAATAGTGGTCAATAACTGGCAGTACCTCATCTCTCTTGATTGTGTCAATTTTGTTTATGGCAAGGATAGCCTTTTTACCCCTCTTTTTAATTTCCTCAATTATCTTCAGATCAATATCGTGTGGAGGGAGAAAAGGCTCTGTGAGGTGGAGGACGAGATCAGCCTCTTCTATAGCCTCAAAAGCTCTCTTTACCATAAGTTTGTGCAGCTCATACTTTGCTTTATCGAGGATTCCCGGGGTGTCAAGAAAAATTACCTGATAGTTGTCCCCGGTTAAGATACCGATGATCTTGTGTCGCGTTGTCTGTGGTTTTGGGGATATTGCCGAAAGTTTAAACCTTAAAAAGTTATTTATGAGCGTTGATTTCCCGACATTTGGTCTGCCAACGATCCCGACATAACCGGATTTGAAATTGCTCATTACACACTCTCCTCTCTTTTCAATAAATATAAACCAATTCCGATGAATAGTATATTTGGAAACCATATAGCGATAAGGGGAGGAATAATGGCACGGTCTGCAAGCTCTTCACCCCCAACGAGGAAGATGTAATAAAACATGAAAAGAAGGAAAGAGAAGCCAAAGGCTGTGCTGAAGCCGCTTTTCCTCGTCATAACAGCAATGGGAGCTCCCATGATTATGAATGCAATGGCGGCAAATGGTATGGAAAATTTTTTGTAAATTTCAACCCATAGCTGGGAGATCCTCTTTTTCATGAATTTAACCTTTCCTGGATCCTTTTTGCCGAATCTCTTAATCTCCTTTTTTAAGCTCAATATTCTGGCATAAAGCATTGGAGCTGACATCTCTCTGTCTCCCCTGTACTCCCTTTGATGCATTATGAGCTCGTAATTGACAGGTACTGTAATTACCTGCTGACGAAACCTGATCACTCTGTAATTTTCTTTCTTTGCACCCTCGGTTTCGTGAATCTCACCGTTTTCAAGATAGAAGACCAGCCTCCTGGGTTCACTCACGATTCTCCCCTTTTTTGCAAAAATTGTTCTCACCCTTCCATCTTCAAGGATTTGTTGAATCATGACATCTTTGATTTCCGATGTCTTCTCATTTTTTCTCCTCACATAGATCAGAAAATTCTCAATGGATGTGAAGACACCTTCTCTAATCTGCGCGACCGGTTTTTTCTCATGAATATCTATAAGCAAATTCTTGAGCCTGTGGTTTGATTCGGGCAGAACCGTGTTGTTGAAGATGGACATGAGGACAAAGATCAGGAATCCGAATATAACCGGACCCACGAGTATTCGCTTAAGAGAGATGCCGAAGGATTTCATTGCCATGATTTCAAAGTCCTGGGCGAGTCTTCCGAAAGCCATGAGCGTGGAGATCAAAACAGCCATGGGGACTGTCAGTGCAATGATAAAAGGAAGAGAATAGAGAAAGACTTTCAGTACAATCACCAATTTTATTCCCTTTCTGAGAAACAGGTCCAGCAGGTCAAACACACGGTCAAGGATCATAATGATAGTCAAAACAGAAAATCCCCCAAGAAATGGGAGTAAATGCTCTTTTACCACATAATCATCGAGTTTTTTCATTTCCTGGAGAAGAATATTAGGATGAGGTTGAGGAGAGCTGTGAGTATCAGAGCGATCAATATGGATGTACCGAGAGGGAAATAGAACTTAAAATTATCTTTCTCGTAAACAATGTCACCTGGTAGTCTCCCCGGATGCAAAAATTTTTCCAGAATGAGGAAAAGGATTCCGACGACTATGAGGAAGAATCCTATTGAAATAAGCAACTTCCCGATGTTCATGGGAGTTAATAATACTCCGGGTATTGCATAATTTCAACTGGAATCCGGTATGGGATGCTGAAGGGGTTGCTTTGGATGAGGGTGACCTTTCGACCTCCACTCTCACAAAGTTTTGTGGGGTGACCTTCCCTTCAATCCCCTCCGCCGCAAAACTTTGCTTTGTAGGGGATTTTCTTTACCCACTTTCTCCGAACCTCGAAAGGGTTTGGGAGAATCACCTTTCGAGCTCCTTCCCCACAAAGTTTTACTTTGTGAGGAGGTAATTTTCTTTAATCCCTCCCGCAAGCGGGAAGGGGAGTTAGTGAGTGCCCCCTCCCACTTCGTGGGACTTTCCTTCAACCAACCCCTCCCCCACGCCGCAAAGCGGCGTGGGGGAGGATAAAGGAGGGGGCAGGAAGGGCTGATTTGACGGGGGAGAGCGGGTGATGCTTTTGTTGCCCTCCCCTTAATCCCCTCCCACTTCGTGGGAGGGGAGTTTGGAAGTGACCCCTCCCGCAAGCGGGAGGGGAGGTTGTAGGTGACCCCTCCCGCAGAGCGGGGGAAGTTGTGGAATGAACTCTTGTGAGCGGGAAGGGTGAGTGTAGATGACCTCTACCGCTTCATTGGAAAGGAAAATTGTGAGATGGGTGTCAAGAAGGTAAATGATGTATTTTCTTGAGTATCTTGTAATGACTTGTAGGTCATTTTTTTCACACTTTTTTGAGGAAACAATACCACCTTCGGTAAGATTATTTTTGAGGAACAGCGGGGTGTTGAATAAAGTATAGGGCTACCTTATTATTTACTTTCAAAAATCAGATTTCTGGAGGTTTTGAGAAAATGTTAAAGAGGTTGATTCTGGTAATTTTTGCATCAGGGATATTGATGGCTGATGCATTTGACGTTGGTGGAGTGTTTTTGACGATTTTCCCCGGTGCCCGCGCCACAGGACTGGGTGCAGCCTTTAGCTCAGTTGCCGACGATGCTACTGCTTCTTACTACAATCCCGGTGCACTTTCGGAATTCAAGCACGCCGAATTTTCATTTATCCATGCTCCCTGGCTCAGGGGATTGGCAAGTGATATGTACTATGAATTTCTTGGATGGGTTTTCCCTGCAGGTAGTGGAGTTATAGGCGGGCACATCATTTATTCCACTTATGGGGTTTTTAAAGCCATTAACGATAGGAGGGAATTGTGTGGGGAGTTCCAGCCTTATGAGACAGCCATTGAGCTTGCCTACGGCTTTAAACTCAAACCAAACCTCGGGGTCGGGGTAAATGCCAAATTTATTCACTCATTTCTTGCCCCTCCTGAAGTACTGGAGTGTGCTTCACAGGGTGAGATTCAGAGTGGGGGATCAGCCACATCATTTGCTCTTGGCGGAGGATTACTCTATTCCCTTGTGAATGGAAAGCTTAAAATAGCGGCAGTTATTGACAATCTTGGTCCGCCTCTTGTTTACACTGAAGGTGGAGACAAAAACGAGCTGCCAAGACTTGTGAGATTTGGGGTTTCGTACAGACCATTCTGGTCTAAGATGCACAAGCTTCTCGTAACTTTTGATGTTAACAAGATTATTGTCGGGATAACAAAAGATTACGAGGAGAAGGGACTTAGTTGGATCATTGATGAGGCGTGGAAGCACATGGGCATTGAATACACATTTTTTGATATGGTCTCTCTTCGAGCCGGTTACTTCTACGATAAGTTTGGCTGGAGAAAAGGGATAACTTTTGGTGGTGGCGTGAGATTCAAGAATTTCCAGCTTGACTTTGCAGATGATTCAAAGATTTACGACTTTGATCAGAGCAGCAATACGAGGTTTTCAATTACATACATTTTAAAATAAATCATAGAGCAGCGGCAGTGGCTTTTTCTTCCTGTTCGTAAGTGGTGCGAGTAAATTCAACCCATTTTCTGTTTTTGAGGATGTATCTTTTTGGAGTAACCCCCTTACCCTGCATTCTAAGCTCACGCCCCTCTCGGATAATCTCCCAGGGATCATGCTTTTTAAAAAAGCGGGAAACATCCATTTTGTCGAAGCCGATGTAAGTAACCTTCATGTCAGTGTAAACCCCGTTGTCTTTAACCTTGACGATTTTGTACCATGTTTTGTATGAAATGTGGTTGCACAGACCTGCGGTGAGGTCAAGCACTTCTTCAAAAGTGAGGTCGAGTCCAAGCATCAGCATCACATCACCAGGGCTAATGGATCTGCTCATTTTCATCTCCTCCTTGTTTCCATCATCCTTAAAACGGCAATTTTACCGCCACAAAATTTTTATAGCATTTATGGGCATTTTGTGTATTGCAAATTACAAATCCCGGTGTGGGAATTGCAAAATGAGCGTCTGTGCCACATAATTCCTCCCTCTTATGAGAATAACCCTTAAGGATACCTTGCTGATAATTTCTCCTATTGTCCTGATCGTTGTTCTAAGGGTATTCTTCATTCAATCTTACCTCATTCCTACAGGTTCCATGGAGGAGACACTCCTGCCCGGTGATTTCCTTATCGCAGAAAAGGTTTCCTTGTCTTTTAAGGATCACGAATTCAAAAGAAGGGAGATCGTTGTTTTTAAGTATCCGATGAACCGAAATAGAATTTTTGTTAAAAGAATCGTTGCTCTCCCCGGAGACACTGTGGAGATAAAACACAAGAATCTATTTATAAACGGTGTTAAACAGATCGAATCCTATGTTGTTCACAAGGACGAAAATGAGTTTCCGCCACTTGTGGTTGCCGGTGATTTTCAGAAATTATGGGAAAAAAGATGGTTTTCGGAGGAGGAGAATGTCAGGGATAATTTTGGTCCTGTTGTTGTGCCTCAGGGGAATGTCTTTGTGATGGGAGACAACCGTGATTATTCCTACGATTCGAGATTCTGGGGTCCCCTGCCAGAAGGAAATATCATCGGAAGACCAATCCTGGTACTTTTTTCAATTGATTTTAAAAATACTTTGCTTAAATTCCTCTGGAGGGTGCGATGGCGCCGATTTTTAAAGCGGGTCTCCTGATACTCGTTGTTATTGTTTTAGCAATCGTTGTGGTTGTTCTCAAAAACCGGCCCCGCGAAGCTTATCTCCCTGTTGATAGTCTTCTCACTCCGGCTGAGTTAAAGTTTTATGAGGTCTTGAAAGAAGCTGCAGGCGATTATGTCCTTTTTGCAAAAGTGCGGGTCGCAGATGTCCTGAATGTTGATTCAAAAAAGGCAAAAGGGAAATATTTGAAATTTTTCAATAGAATTGCAAGAAAACACATTGACTTTCTACTATGTGAGGAGGAAACCCTGAGACCTGTTCTTGCCATTGAACTCGACGACAGAAGTCATGAGAAATCAGAGAGAATTGAGCGTGATATTTTCCTTGATAAGGCTTTTAAAATGGCGGGACTGCCACTTATCAGAATAAAAGTCAGTGGCAGATACAACAGAACTGAAATTGAAAGATTGATAAAAGATGCGACTGGATAAATACACAAAAATCGCAGTTATCGACATCTCCGAGCACATTTTGCTGGGATTGGTCTCAGTGTCTCCCCTCATAGTAAAAGACCCCGTACTTTTTGTTTTAGCAGCTTTTTTTTCCGTTTTTCCCGATATTGATCATCTTATTGCAGCGAGGAGTTTCTCAATTAAGCAGATGTTATCGCTTGGTAGAAGGCCCTTTCTTCATTCAATTCCGGCAGTGTTTCTCATAAGTCTCGTTGTTTACCTGTTTTCTCACGATTTTCTGGTTACATACATATCATTTATCACGGGTTTGACCCATCTTGTGTGGGATCTATGCACCGGTGGGGTGAGGCTATTTTACCCTCTTAAAAAAGATTTTCAGCTCTCACAGTTGGTTGGGTTTGTTCTCATTTTTACCTTTATGATTCTGTCCTTTATCATAATTCAAATATGAAGGTAGCCATTCTGCTTCACATGCATCAGCCCCCTTATGGTTTAAAAAAAGGTAAAATGGTCTATTATTCCATGCCCTGGGTGATGACACACCTGATAAGGGAGTACCACGATGTTGCTCGAGCCCTGTCATTTATTGAGAATCCTATCCTTACAATAAATTTTTCAGGCTCACTAATAGAACAGATCATGGATTATATCGAGGGTAGAGCTACGGACAGATTTATAGAGATTTTCAAAAAGAAACCCGAGGATATGGAGCCGGAGGAGAGGGTTTTCCTCCTTCAGAACTTCTTTTCCGTTAATTTCGAAAGGAGGATCAAACCTTTCAGGAAGTACTTTGAACTTTATGTGAAACGGGGATCGGGAGATGTTAATGACAAAGCGGGGAGATTCAGCTCTCAAGATTTGAGGGACCTGCAGGTTCTCTTTTTTCTGTCCCAGATCAGTGTCTTCTATCAGAAAGAAGATCCAGAGATTATAGATTTGATCAAAAAAGGCAGGGGTTTTGATGAAAGGGACAAAGAGATTCTCCTCGAAAAGATGGTGGAAATAGCCAAAAGGGTGGTTTCTCTTTACAGGGAGCTCAGGTCAAGGGGACTGGCGATTTCGTTTACCCCGATGTATCATCCCATACTCCCATTGATTTACTCAATATCAATTGCGCGCGAGTCTAATCCCCATTGTGAACTACCGGAGGCGGTTTTTTCTGCTCCCAGTGATGTCGAAGAGCACATAATAGCAGGCAGACAGACTGTTGAAAAGGTTTTTGGAAAGGTCAGGGGTTCATGGCCTGCTGAGGGAAGTGTATCGGTTGATACTATTAAAAAGTTTGGATCATTGGGCGTAGAGTGGATCGCAACCGATGAAGAGATTCTTCATCGCACACTTGGAAAGATCAGGAGAGATGAATACTTTGCGGGCGAGCATGTTTACAGAGGTTACCAGATCCACAGAGTGAAGGTCTTTTTCCGTGATCGCATTCTTTCTGATCTCATTGGCTTTGTTTATTCGAGATGGAGCACAGAGAGGGCAGTTAACGACTTCTTGGCGCGGCTTTCCCGAATTGAAAAGGAATTTCCACAAGCAATTGTGTCTGTTATCCTTGATGGTGAGAATCCCTGGGAATACTATCCTGACGGTGGAACTGAGTTTTTACCCCTTCTTATAGAAAGCATTTCCCGTGATTTTGAGCTTGCCGTGTTTGACGAGCTTGAGGCAGATCTTGAGCTGAGTCGAGTACATCCGGGATCCTGGATCAACGGGGACTTTAATACCTGGATCTGTGATCATGAGAAAAATATTGCCTGGACATATCTTTCAAGAGTAAAGAATCAGGTTTACAACCTGCTCAGGGATTCGTATGAGGCGAAGGTAGAATGGTTAAAAGCAGAGGCGTCTGACTGGTTCTGGTGGCTTGGGGAAGGACACCCGTCCGTGTATGCGCCTGAATTTGATAGAATATTCAGGGGACACTTGAAAAAGATATTTGAAATTCTTCAGCTTGAACCTCCTGAGTTTCTGGACATCCCCATAAAATCTTCAGGATCAAGTGCAGGCATAATACCTCCATGGATGTATTCGTCTCCCGTGATAGATGGAAGGATTACAAATTATTTTGAATGGCTGGGTGCAGGCAGGATAAAACCCTGGAGATCGACGATGAGTATGACCTCTGATCCCCTTGAGGAGATACTCTACATTTTTGATGAAAATAACCTGTATCTTCTACTGGATTTTGGTAATGGACGGGCAGATGATTTAATCTCTGAATTCTCTATTGAGATCGAAATTTCGACCAGCAGAGGCAAACGGGTTTTTAGAATTTCCTCAGCTGAGAATAACGAAGGTGAGATTCGGTGGAGTGCCGGGAAAAAACTGGAAATTGCTATAGATCGAAAACTTTTGAATGGTTCAGAAACGCCAGCACTCCGAGTAACACTTTACAGGGGGCAAAACCCCGCTTTTGTATATCCTGAAGAGGGCTTCTACATTCTCAAACCCACGAAATACGATCCTGATGCCATTTACTGGTGAGCCCTTACAAGTCTTTCGGCTTCGTTTAGTATTTTTAAAACCCGTAAGCCCTCCTTTCCGTCCGTATATGGAGGCTTTCCGGTGAGAATTGCTCTTCCAAAAGCAATGAGTTCCTCTTTAAGCGGCTCCTTTTTCTCAATGGGTATGGGCTCTCTCTCAGCTTTTTCAGCAACCGGGATTTTCCCCTCAATCCACTTTATCCTGTGTGGATAAAGAAAAAGCTTTTCTTCTGTAAGATCGTCGAAGAGGAGCATCGCTTCGCTGCCCACGACGACGAGTTTTTGCTCCTTAAATGGATGAAGCCAGCTGACAAAGATGTGTCCCCTGATATTGTTACGGAATTGAAAATCCATTAGCGTAACATCAAATATGTCCGGAGTTATGTAGGATCCTCCAGTAGCATTTATCTTCAAAGGTTCCTCACCCACAAGATTCAGGATAACTGAAACATCATGCGGAGCAAAACTCCAGATGATGTTCTCCTCTGTCCTGAGTTTTCCTATGTTTAGCCTGTTTGAATAGATGTAATAGATTCTCCCAATTTCACCGCCTGAGATCATCTCTTTCATTTTTAAAACGGCTGGATGATAGTTGAGAATATGCCCGACCATCAGGATTTTACCTGAACTTTCGGCAATTTTTATAAGCTCTTCCGCTTCCTCCACCTTGAGAGCAAGAGGTTTCTCGACAAACACATGTTTTCCTGCATTCAGTGCCATTTTTGATACTTCATAGTGTGTAGCTGCTGGAGTGGCTATGCAGACTCCCAGAACCTCCGGGTCCTCAAGGACTTTGTCAATTGAATCCACAAAATTCACACTGCTATATTTCTCCTTCAGCTCTTCCCGCCTCTCCCTGCTTGCATCATAAACTGATCTGATGAATCCGAGTTCATACAGATTCCTCAAAATATTCTTACCCCAGTAGCCAGCTCCAATGAGACTGATTTTTCCCTTTAATTCGTTCATTTCTGCACTCCTTCAAAAATTGTATTTTTCAAAGTTTTTGTATTTTGAAAGGTTTTCTTTGAACCATTCAAAAGTCTCTTTGAGTCCATCTCTGAGATCAAAGTCTGGTTTCCAGCCTGTCAGTCTATTTGCCTTTGAATAATCGCATTGAAGGACTTCAACCTCACTTTTGTCCGGCCTGAAACGGTTTTCATCGATCTCAATATGTGCTGATATGCCAGAAATTTCTTCCACCATTGAGATTACTTCTGAGATTGAAAAGCTCTTTCCTGTCCCTAAATTGACAACCTCACCTGTTGTATCCTCACTTAAGCCGACTTTGAAAATCCCGTCCACAGTATCCCTGACAAACAAAAAGTCCCTTCTTGTCTCTATGTTTCCAATAGAAAGCCTGCCTGACCTTGTCAAAAACTGGGTTATTATAGTTGGTATAACAGCTCTCAGGGACTGTCTTGGACCAAAGGTATTGAATGGTCTGACAACTGTTACAGGAATGTCAAATGAACGGTAGTAAGTGAGAGCCAGCATGTCAGCTGCTGCCTTCGTTGCTGCATAAGGAGATTGCGGATTATAAGGGTGATTTTCATCAATAGGCACATACTTTGCCGTTCCGTACACTTCACTCGTTGAAATGTGTACAAACTTTTTCAAACCGTTGTTTCTCAAAGCCGCATCGAGGAGATTGTTTGTCCCTTCTATGTTGGTTTTTATGTAACCCTGTGGAGTCCTGTAAGAGTATGGTATGCTGATCAGGGCTGCGAGATGGAAGATTACATCAACATGAGAAACAGCTTCCCGGACACTATCATAATCCCTTACATCTCCCCTGAATACCTCGACTTCGCCTTTTATCTGGTCGAGCCAGCCCCACGAATCTCTCGAATTGTAGCGAACGAACGCCCTTACCTGAAATCCTTTTTCGAGAAGGTATTCAACCAGATGGGAGCCAATAAATCCCGCCGCCCCTGTTACCAGTGCTTTCATAGCCTCAATTTTACATGCTTTTGTACGATTTAATCAAGGAGTCTGCCAAGTAAAATTCCGATTGAAATGAGTAATCCAACAAAAAGATTCAGATTAAACGCAAGTTTTATGTTTTCAAGAGACTTCCTGACCTTAAAATGACCATAAAAAACCAGTACTTCCGACAGTGCGATAAAGGGAAACGCCAGAGGACCTACATGAAATCTCGCAATTCCCCAAAAAATTAAAGCAAATGTGACAATATGAAAGAATAGGGCAGTATTCAGTGCAAAATTCAGTCCAAATCGAGCCGGTACACTTCCGAGACCCTGATTACGGTCAAACTCCATATCCATGATGCTGTAAATTATGTCAAATCCGGCAACCCAGAAGATCAAAGCCACCATAAATTCCCATGGTACAAGTGAGAAGATTTTAGGAATGCTTCTGTATCTTTCGCCAAGAACTGCAAAACTCCCTCCGAGGACCACAAGCGCAAGGACAAATCCCAGATGGATATGGGGCCAGCTGTGTATCCTCTTTGCATAGGGATAGGTCATCGCAAATATCCACGGTACGGGTGACATTATGAAGCTCGGCATGTTAAGAAAATATGCGGAGGCAAAATACAGGATTGATCCCAGCAAAACAAGTAAATAAGCGGTATTTTTCCCAACCACACCTGTAACAAGTGGTCTTTTTTGACTCCTCGGATTTCTTCTGTCAATTTCAAGATCTGCTATGTTGTTGTATGCCATAGCAGCGGTTCTCAACCCAAAAACAGCTGTGGTGATCAGGAGTATCTCTTTTAACCCTGGTCTCCCTACAAGAACTGCACCCATATAGGCGAATGGCAGGGAGAATAGTGTATGTTCTATTCTGATGAGTTTGAGAACGCCACCAATTCCCCGGGAGCTGGCTTTTCCGGGATCCCAGGCTACAGAATTCCGAGTTTTTCCCATTTTTCGTCAACCAGCTTCTTTGTCTCTGGATCAACTTCTACCATCCTGGGCCATTCTTTGCCGGTTTCTTCCCGGAATTTTCTCGTCGCGTCAATTCCAAGTTTGCTTCCGAGTCCCGCATAACGGGTTGACGGGTCAAGCACATCTGCGTGAGCATTGGGAACGATTAAAACATCCCTCTGTGGATCAACATTGGCAGAAATGGCAAAGATTACCTCGTTTATGTCGGAAGGGTTTACATCATGGTCCACAATAACGATGGATTTTGTTAGTGAAAACTGACCCGTGCCCCAGAGTCCCATCATGACCTTTCGCGCATGCCCGGGATACCTCTTTTTTATTGAAACGATTGCAAGGCCCTGAAACATCCCGTACTCTGGAAGATTAACTTCCACGATTTCAGGAAAGATCATTTTCATAAGCGGCAGGAAGATCCTCTCAATCGCTTTTCCGATAATTGCATCCTCAAGAGGAGGAAGCCCCACGACCGAACCAAAATAAATTGGGTCCTTTCTTATCAAAACTTTCTCGAGATGAAAAACGGGATAAAGCTCCTCTGGTTCGTCGTAATAACCGAAGTGGTCTCCAAATGGACCTTCCTTGTGAAGCTCTTCAGGATCCACATGTCCGATGAGCACCACTTCGGCGTGTGCAGGCAGGATTAGTCCGTCTATATCGACTACTTCTATGCCTTCTCCTCTAACTATACCAGCAAAAAGGAGTTTATCAAAAGGAAAAGGTATGGGGGATGCACCTGTGAGCATTAATCCGGGATCACCACCCAGCACAATTGCAACTTTCATTCTGCCACCGAGCTCCTTTGTCCTGTCGTACGCCATTCTACCCCTTTTGTGTATCTGCCAGTGTATGACTCCACGAGTCCTGTCCAGTATCATGACCCTGTAAACCCCTATGTTCGTGATCTTTTTCTCAGGATCCCATGTGAAAACAAGTGGATATGTCAGGTATCTGCCACCATCGTCTTTCCAGCTTTTAAATGCAGGAAGATCGGTCAAACCCAATCCCGACACTTCCGATAAAGGAGACTTTCTTACTTTTTTGGGTGTGTATTTCCCGAATCCTATAATCTCACCAAGAGTTTTTAACTTACCACCAAAGCCCGTTGAAGGTGGCTCCATAGCCATTCTGGTCAATCTCTCCCCAATTTCCTCGAGTTTATTAACTCCAAAAGCCTTTTTCAAAGCTTCAAGTGAACAGAATAGATTTCCCGCAACACGCCAGTCTGGGTAGTTCTCAATGTTTTCAAACAGCACAGCTGGTCCTTTCCTGTACATCACCCTTCTCAAGATCTCAGGAATTTCAAGCACGGGATTGACCGGAACAGATGTCTTTTTTAAACATCTTTCTTTTTCAAGCAAATCAAGGTATTCTCTGAGGTCTTTGATTGCCATGACTTATTCTCCTTTTCCCCATCTTTTAAAAATCCCGGTATTTACACCGAGCTGGTCAAAAACTTTGCCGACCACATAGTTTATAAGGTCTTCAACTGTTTCTGGCTTGTGGTAAAAAGCCAGTACAGGAGGGAGGATGATGCCTCCAGCCTGTGAGACTTTAAGCATGTTTTCGATATGTATGGTGCTTAAAGGAGTTTCCCGAACAACGAGTATCAACTTACGCCTTTCTTTGAGAGCAACAGATGCTGCCCTGGTTATGAGGTCGTTGCTGATACCGTTTGCGATCATTGAAAGGGTATTCATCGAGCAGGGAATGACCACCATGGCGTCAAAGTAATAGGATCCGCTCGAAAAAGGGGCAAGAAGATTGGCATTGTCAAATCTCTTGACACCTTCCATTTCCAGTGGATCTGGAAATCCCTCAGCCCTGAGCGTTCTCTCACCCCATTCACTTATGACAAGGTTGACTTTTATCCCGAGGTCAACGGCTTTTCTCACAAACTCTACGCCAAGTACAGCCCCGCTTGCACCTGTAATTGCCACCACAATTTCCATTTCAAACTCCTTTAAACAGCTCAAAAATGAGCTTTTTCCCTTCGGCCACAGATGTGTTTTGCAAATCTATTACCCTTTTCACATGTGCAGGTCTATGGCTGAAAAAATAAATTCTGTCAGCTATTTCGATCAATTCCTCAATCTGGTGAGATACCACAACCATTGAAATTCCCCTTCCTTTAAGTTTAAGAAGACTTTCGAGCAGATTTTCTACAGACGAGACATCAAGACCGGCAAATGGCTCGTCAAGGAGCAGTACATCTGGCTCAAGAACGAGAGCCCTGGCAATTGCCACCTTTTTTGCTGTGCCTCCACTTATCTGTGAAGGGTAACTCCGCAGGTAGGCGGTTATTCCTAACTCATCAGCCACCCTGTCAACTCGGAGATCGATATCTCTTGAAGACATCCCACGGAATTTCAAACCAAGTGAAATATTTTTTCTGACATTGAACCACGGGAAGAGCAAATTATCCTGCGGAATCATGACGACTTTTCCAAACACCTTTACGACACCTGAATCTGGAGATTCGATGTCACTCAGGATCCGCAAAAAAGTAGTCTTCCCACACCCATTGGGACCCACAATGCCCACAAGCTCACCACTCTTTAGAGCAAAATCAATGTCGCTCAAGACCTGAATTGTACTGAATGATTTCGACAGATTTTTTGCTTCTATCACATTTTCCATTTTAAAGTCCATTTCTCAACGGGTTTCAACACGAAAAAGTCAATAACAATCATCAACAGGATAAGGAGTATGGACCAGGTCAATACGCCTGGAATCCGTGCCAGATCGTAATTATAAACTATCTGATACCCAATGCCCCCTGAGGCGCCAAACGCCTCAGCCACGACGCTTATCCGCAGAGCAATACCGATTGCAGCCCTCGAGGCGCTTACAACATAGGGTATGCTACCCGGCAGCAGTACATAGGTGAATTCCTGCAGTTTCGAAGCTCCCAGCATCTTGCTTACTTCTATCAGCTTCCTGTCAAGTACACTCACTGCTCCCAGCGTGCTCGTTAAAAGTATGGGATAGACAGCAAATGTTGTAACAAGGATGGGCGGAATTGAGCTTGTTACTCCGAAAATTATGATACTTAAAATAGACCACACGAGTACAGATACACTTTGGACAAAAGTATTGACTGCGTTGAAAAAATCCTTTGCCGTCCGATTTAGATATGAAAGCAAGACAGAGATGATTGCAAGGACGAAGGCAAGAAAAAAGCCGAGCAGAGAATTTGTAAGGGTTTTGCCCGTGGATTTAAAGTATTCACACGCAGGGATTGTTACAGCAAACCTTAATGTGTTTTTTATAGATGGGAAAAATCCACCGGACAGCAAAGAAGCCAGAGTCCAGATAAAAACGATGAGAAGGACAAGAATCAACCACCCTGAAGTCTGAGGAAAACGGAATCGGGTATGTTTTCCGGATTTTTTTCCAGGTATCCACCTTTCCATGCGATCTTCCAAACAAGTTTTATGTTTTCTCTGATCCTGCTGTCGAGGTTACCGGGGTAAATCTCGATCCTGCTGTAAACCAGACGAGCAAGATTTTCGTCAAAATTATAAAGTTTTTCAAGGATTTTTACAGTGGAATCAGGGTTGTTAATCCAGAACTCTGCGGCTCCTTTGCGAATATCCACAAATTTTTCCAGAAGGTCTTTTTCCCTGAACTTTGGCGAGGCAACCCAGAGAAGCATAACCGGTTTTCCTCTGTATCCAAGTTTTCTCCAGAATGATGGAAAGTCAGAGACAATATGAGCTCCTTTTGAAATACTCAGGCTTACAAGTGGTTCCCAGACGACTATTGCATCTGCGTCCCCTTTAAGAAGCAAGCCCGGGAGCGCTCCGGGAGCAGCATTTATGATTCTAAAATCCTTTCCCGGTCTCAGTCCGTAGAGCTGCTGCATGTAACTTTTGAATGTCATGTATGTGCCTGACGCGAGCAGAGCAGCTACGATCTTCCCTTTGAGATCCTCGGGTTTTTTGATCTCCTCGCTTCTCGCAAGCACAGCCTGATTTTGAAACATGTCTGCTGCTACTATCAGGATCTCGTGCCCTTCAAGGTAAAGCTTTGCCGCCATTTCAGCAGGTATAACGGCAAGATCCACCTCGCCTTTGATAAGGGCCGTGATTATTTCCGGAGTTTTTCTGAATCTGACAGATTGTACCCCTTTGCTCACCGTGGAAATAACATCGAGAGTGGAAATTCCGGAGAGAAGTGTCCCTGCCTTTATGTTTTGACCGTAAATGGCACCAATTGTTATAAGAATTGCAATAAGTCTTTTCATCGGGCGGTTATTATAAAACTTCACTACGCAACTCTTCAATTGTTCGGGTAAAAACTTTCAGGATGATTCCGGCAGAAAGAGCTGATGAGACAGGACGCCCATGATACCTATTCTGTAATAATCTTCACAGTGTCCCCGACTGTGATACCGTGCTTCTTGAACCACCCTTTATTCACTTCCAGTGCATAAATTGCCCTCTCCTTTGATACATGAGGGGTTGTTGTAAAAGGCTCCATGTTCTGAATGTCAACTATAATCCCCTCCGGGTTGATGAAGGCAATTGAAAGGGGAATGGAGGTATTTTTCATCCAGAACGTGAGATAATCTTCACTCTCAAACACAAAGAGCATTCCTCGGTTTTCTGGAAGATACTCACGAAACATAAGTCCGACCTGCCTCTCCAGGGGAGTGATCGCGAGCTCAACTGTCAGCGTGTCGTCTCCAATAATCACCTTTGCCTCACCTCTCGATCCAGCGGAGAGAGATGAGAGAATCGTTATTGTGAGTAAAACGAGCAGTTTTTTCATTCTCCCAGAAACTCTTTTAATCTGAGGGCATTTTTTACGGCAAAACCGTGAGCATCGTTGTTGAAGTAGACGAAAAACTCGCTTGCATCAGTCGATTTGATGTATTCAGAAAGCTCCAGAAGATCGTCATCGTCGTAAGCTCCGCTGTAAAGAAGTCCCTTTCCGTGCATTCGAATGTAAACAAAATTTGCAGTTTTCCACCTGGGACAGGGAAGTTCCGGGTGGTGGAATTGAACAAATCCAACGCCGTATTTCAAAAGGAGCTCTTTGACTTCGTCTGAAAACCAGCTGGAATGCCTGAATTCTACTGCAAATTTAAAACCCGAATATTCTGTCAGGAGTTTAAGAAAACTCTCGAGCCTTTCTATGTCCTTTTGCATTATCGGTGGAGTCTGAAAAAATACAACGCCAAGGTGGTCGTTGAGGATACTAACCCTCTGAAGGAAAAGTTTTAGGTTTTCTTCCACATTCCTCAGCTTTTTCCTGTGAGTTATAAGTCCCCATCCTTTGACCGAATAGATGAATCCTGGGGGAGCTTTCCTGCTCCATGACTCAAAAGTTTTTGCCGGAGGTAACCTGTAGTAGGTAACATTTAATTCAACGGTATTGAAAAATTTTTTGTAATGGTCAAACCATTTATTTTTTGCGAGACCTGAAGGGTAAAATACCCCACTCCAGTGATCGTACAGCCAGCCCGATGTGCCTATGTAAATCTTTTTCACAGTCTGGATTTAACCACTCTGTCAATCTCTATTAATACTTCAAGGAGAGGCTTGAGTTTTGACAGGGGCAACATACTCGCAGCGTCAGATAGAGCTTCAGGGGGATTGGGATGTGTTTCAATAAACATTGCATCAACACCAGCTCCAACACCTGCCCTTGCAAGGGGCTCTATAAACTCCGGCTGACCACCACGGGGATCGGATGATGGAATTCCATATACACGGATTGTGTGTGTAACATCGAAAACAACGGGATACCCTGTCTTCTGCATGATCCTGAAAGATCTCATATCAACGACAAGATTGTGATAACCGAAAGAAGTGCCTCTCTCTGTCAGCAGTATGTTTGTATTGCCGACAGATTCTATTTTGCCAACAATATTTTTAACATCCTGCGGTGCAAGAAACTGTCCCTTTTTGACATTAACAACCTTTCCTGTTTTTGCCACCTCAAGGGTTAATCGCGTCTGCATGGATAAGAAAGCAGGTATCTGAATGACATCCAGTACCTCCGCTGCAATTGGAACTTCATCGGGGTAGTGTACGTCAGACAGGACAGGGATTCCAAATGTTTCTTTGACCTTCCTGAGGATCTTTGTCCCTTCAACAACTCCAGGACCGTAATAGTTTTTTACACTCGACCTGTTGTCTTTGGCGTAGGATGACTTGAAGATAAAACCAATTCCGAGATCGTCTGTAATTTTCTTGATTTCCTCAGCCACCTCCATGACGAGCTTTTCGGATTCGATAACACATGGCCCTGCAATAAGGGCAAATGGCTTTCCACCACCAATTTCCACATTCCCTACTTTGACGACTTTTGTTTTTATCATAGTGCTTTTAAGATATGCCAAAATTTTTGTGTATTCAACAGCCCTGAAAGTTTTAAACCCTCCCCCGGGTGTAAACCCGGAAGGAGGGGCTAAAAACCCTCCTGCAGGTTTTTTTGATGCCTGGATTGCAATTTTTCTTCCAGAAAATGCCCCTGCTATGTTGCGGATTTTAGAATCTATCCACCCAATAATCAGTCCCATTCCGGGACTGAGGTATCGTTTTGAAACTGTGAAATATCAGGAAAGGTCAGCGGTCTGTGAAGGTGTTTAGAAAAAATCCTTTGGGGTAAAAGAGACAAATAATTTTTCTAACTTTTTCCATGAGTGTTTGGTACTGTGGAGGAGGACACCCATCCCCTCAGGATACATTCAGCATTGTGTGGGATACTTATCAAACTCCTCTCCCAGGAAGTAGAAAAAGCCCCCTCCGCATCGCGGATGAGGATTTTTCTTTAACTCTCCCTAAAGTTTTGCTTTGGGGAAGGATCGTTTTTCCAACATCTTATCCACTTCGCGGGGGAAGATTTTTCAAATCCCTCCCCCAAACCTCGAAGAGGTTTGGGGGAGGATAAAGGAGGGGGCAGAAAGAGCGGATTTGACAGGGAAAGGAAGGTGAGGCTTTTATTACCCTCCCCTTAATCCCCTCCCGTAAACGGGAGGGGAGTTTGTGTGTGAACCCTCCCGCAAGCGGGAGGGGGTGTGGGTGACCCTCCACTTCGTGGGAGGGGAGTTTGTGAGTGAATCCTCCTATTTCGTAAGAGCTT
>CAZNDM010000133.1:0-4977 GCA_964571845.1 uncultured bacterium
TTGATCTCTCTCGTCATCATTATACCGAAGAGGTAAAGCACGACGACACCACCAACATAGATGAGGATCTGCACAACTGCCACAAAGTCTGCACCAAGGTATCCGTAGAGAACTGCAACTCCGGTAAGTGAGAGGAACAGGGAGATAACGCTGTGGACAATGTTTTTCGAGAAGGCAACAACGAACGCCGGTATGACCGACAGCAACGCAAAAACTATGAAAATCCAGACAGATGGTTTCAAAATGTCAATCATTTTTTCTCCTCCCCGGTTTCTTCAGCGGACTTATCAGGCTTCTTTTCCGGGACTTCAGGTTTTTCCGCCTTTTTTTCCTCCGCTATTGGTTTATCTGCTCCGGACTCCCGGGCTTCTTTCTTCTCTGCAGTTTTTTTCGGGGCTGGCTTCTTTACTGCTGGACGCGCTGCGGGTCTTTTCGGTGCCGCAGGCTTTGGTGGCTCCGGCTCAATCTCCTTCAAAATTGAGTCGAGATCAAATCCCACAAGATCGTTGACACTCTGACCTTTTGCAATTCTCAGGGCAAGCTTCAGATCTTTTTTCAAATACTTCGAGCCCCAGCCCATAGGATCGAGCATCTCGACCCTTTCCTTACCGGTTGCAAGGGCTGTGGCAAGCTCTTTGGGGAAGTTATAACCCTGATGCGAAAAATCTGCATCGCCAATAATTTCGATCAAAACCTCTGTTAAAGCCTTAACATCTCCGCTTCCAGCCTTTTTCCTGATGTATTTGGCAAATTCGACCAATTTTTCCCTGTCTTCCCATCTCTCAACTCTCTGTCTAATGATCTCGCGCCCCCTGTCTCTGTATTCGCGGTTTTTCTTTAATTTGGGAAAGATCTCTGTCCTTAAAATTTCACCAAGCGGTCTTCTTGGTGGCTCAACACCTTTCTGGGGTTTGTAAAAGGGCACCTTCTCACCGGGTTCAATAAACCTCAAAACCATCTCATCCGGATCGTCCGTGGAGAGTTCAAATTCCTTCGTGTGTTTCAAAGTCTGGGTGGGACACGCCTCTGTGCACAGGCCACAGTACATGCACTTTGCCTCATCGATGTCAAACTGTGTCATCACCCTTCCGAGCTCAGGATCGCGATCAACCTCGATGTATATGCAGTTAAGTGGACAGGCTTTCATGCACAGAAGACAACCGATGCAGCTCTGAAGATCAACCTCAAGAATACCCCTGAACCTGTCCTCGATGTAGTTTTCTATGGGTTCAGGCGTCCTGTCTGGATACTGGACAGTTATCGGTCTCCTCAGAAGATGGGAAAAAGTAACTGTCATTCCTTCAAAAATGGTGACCGCTGTGTTTTTAACATTGAAGAAATAATCTTTAACGCCCATTTTTCTCTCCTTTTAAATGAAGAATTTCAGGTCAACTTTTGCCTTTATGTAATCCAGCGTGTACTTAACTCTCCAGAAGAAGAGGCCAAGTATTCCAAGTCCAATGAGGAAGAGGATCCACTGTGTGAGTATCTCGAACCAGCGTGGGAACATAAGCCAGATACCGGTACCGAGGAATGTCACAAAAGCAAATGGAATCATGTATTTCCAGGCCATGTTCATGAACTGGTCGATTCTTACACGCGGGAGCGTCCATCTGATCTGGATGATGATAAAGACAAATGTAAATGCCTTGATCCAGAAGATAACGAGTCCAACGAGCTGAAGGAACCACGAATTTGCCATGGTTTCAGGTGAAACACCCGGAATTCTCCACCCACCGAAGAAAAGTAAAGTTGAAAGTGCAGCCATTACATACAGGTTACCCCATTCCACGAGGTAGAATAGCAGGTATCTGAATCCTGAGTACTCTGTGGAGTATCCTGAAACGAGCTCACTTTCACCTTCGGGTAGGTCAAAGGGAATCCTGTTGCCTTCAGCCAGGTTGGATATGAAGAAAACGAAAAATGCCACAAATGCAAATGGGTTGTGGAAGACGAACCACTGCCAGGGCCATCCACCCTGAGCGCTGATGATGGACTGCGTTGAGAGTGAACCTGCGATCATTATCGGAACCAGTGCTGAAAGTGCTATGGGTACCTCGTAGCTAATAATCTGTGCAACGGATCTGATTCCACCGAGAAGTGACCACTTGTTGTTGGACGCCCAGCCAGCGAAAACGATTCCAATAACAGTAAAACTTGTTACAGAAAAGGCGTAAAACACACCAACATTCAGGTCAGCAGCCACGAGCTTCTGGGAGAAAGGGAGTACGGCAAACACAGCGAAAAATCCGATCACCGGGAAGTAAACCGAGAGCTTGAAGAGCAAAACATCACCTTCAGGAGGAATGAAGTCCTCCTTGAAAAATGCCTTAAGACCATCAGCGAGCCACTGTAAAATTCCCTGGGGACCAACCCTGTTGGGTCCAATACGGGACTGTATCCTTCCTGCCACCCTTCTTTCCACCCAGGTAACAGCACCGGCAAACAGGGTGGCAAAACCGGCAGCCACGATCAGGGCTGCAAGCAGCATAAAAAGAACTGCAAGGTACTGCGTCCCTATTGGACCGAGTCCCCATTTTTCTGCAAGTCTTAAAACCAGTTGTTCCATGTCTCCTCTCCGTTAAGTTTTACCTGTCTATTTCAGGTGCAACGATATCAAGACTTGAAATGAGGACGACAAGGTCCTGAATCATGATCGGATCCTTGATGTCCTCAAAGATTGTCATTGCGTTGAATGAACCTGTTCTGATCTTCACCCTGTAGGGTCTTGGCGAGCCATCAGAGATCACATAGAATCCCATGTCTCCACGCGGAGCCTCGGTCCTCACATAAACCTCATTGGGAGCAGGCTTGATTATCCTCGGTGTCTTTGCCCTGATTTCACCCTCTGGCATCTGCTCAAGTGCCTGACGAATAATCTTCGCACTCTCCCTCATCTCAAGAATCCTCACCCAGAGTCGGTCAAAAGAATCGCCCACAGTGCCCATCATTCCGGTTCCCACAGCAACTTCAAAATCAAGCTCTGGATAAACAAGGTAAGGCTCATCCTTCCTGAGGTCCCATTTCACGCCACTCGCCCTGAGGTTTGGCCCCACAAGGCCATGATTTATGGCTTCTTCTGGTGAAATAACCACAACATTTGCCATTCTTTTTACAAAAATGTGGTTGAATGTGATCAAACGGTTGAATTCGTCAATAAATTTGTCAAAATGATCGAGCCACTCAAGGGCACGCTCTTTCCAGCCGGGAGGGAGGTCGTGAGAAACTCCACCAATCCTGATGTAGTGGTGCGTCAATCTCTGACCGCAGAGGGCTTCAAAGAGGTCGTTCGTTCTCTCCCTTTCCCTGATCGCATGGAGGAACGGTGTAAATGCTCCAAGATCCATCGCATAGGCACCGACAAAGATCAGATGGGATGCAATCCTGTTGAGCTCAATGGCAATTACTCTCAGATACTGGGCTCTTTTTGGAATTTCGATCTCAAGGAGCTTTTCAACTGCCATCGCATAGGTAACATTTGCGGAAATAGCAGCAAGGTAATCCACTCTATCCGTGTAGGGCAAAAATCCGGGATAAGTAACCTTTTCAGCGATTTTTTCAATTGATCTGTGCAGAAAGCCAATTTCGGGCGTGATTTTGTGAATGATCTCTGAATCGATATCAATGACAAACTTGATCACCCCGTGCGTCGAGGGGTGGTGCGGTCCCATGTTGACGGTTAAAAGATCGCCTTCAGGCGTGTAAAGGCCATAGTCTCCCATTATTCTTCCTCCTTTGGCTGGACAAGATGGAAGAGATAAACCGGATTTTCCCTTTCAGTCTTGATCCCGTGGTACTCCTCTGGCTCTTCGTAATCCTTGCGCATGGGATAACCTTCCCAATCCTCGGGCATGAGGAGGCGAGTGAGATTGCGGTTACCCTTGAAAGTTACGCCAAAAAGGTCATAGGTCTCGCGCTCAAGCCAGTTTGCGTTCGCCCAGATGTCATCAACTGAGTCCACGACAGGATTTTCTCTATTGAGCTCCACTTTTACAACGAGCTTATGACGATTTTTGTATGACCAGAGATGATATACGACTCGAATGAGATTCTCGTCCGGATAATCCACCCCGGCTATAGACATCATAAAGTCAAAGGCAAATTCTGGCTCATCGTGAAGGACTTTTGCTATGTCGTGCCACTTTGCAGGATCCACAACGATGAAAGGGTCCTTGACGCTCTCGTCAAGCTTTATGACAGCATCGCCGAATTTTCCTTTAAGTGCTTCAAAAATTTCCTTAGTTGTCATTTTTTACCCACCTCATGAATTTAAGGAATCTGTCACCAACATAGTTTTTGAAATAGGGCTCGCGTCCAACCTTTTCTCTAAGTCTCAAAATTGCGTGAGTGAGAGCCTCAGGTCTTGGAGGACATCCTGCCACATAGACATCTACAGGAACGATTTTGTCAACGCCTTTGAGCACGGAGTAAGAATGCTGGAAAAGGCCACCTGTATTTGCGCAACTTCCCATGGAGAGCACATACTTGGGATCAGCGAGCTGATCGTACAGACGGCGAACTCTTTCCGCCATCTTGTAGGTAATCGTTCCAGCCACGATGATAAAATCAGACTGTCTCGGCGAGTTTCTGAATACAACTCCGAATCTGTCGAGGTCACTTCTCGGACCACCAGTCTGCATGAGCTCAATACCACAGCACGCAGTTGCGAAGAGAAGATACCACAGAGAATTTTTCCTTGCCCAGTTAACTGCAAGATCAAGATTTGTCACCATTATGACACCGTCAGCTGTATGCTCAACATAAGTACTTCTGGTAATGTCAACTTTTTCAACTTTACTCATGTGTCTTTACCTCCGACCTTTTTGAAGTCCAGAGACCCATGACTCTGACCCATTCGAGATCACGCTTACCCCAGAGATAAACGAGACCGAGGAACAGGATTATTGAGAAGACAGCGATTTCCATGAAAGCGAGACCACCGAGATGCGCTTCGAGCCATTTCCGATAGACCACAGC
>CAZNDM010000134.1:0-15255 GCA_964571845.1 uncultured bacterium
AATTCTCTGAATTGACGCGGAAAATCAAAGCATCATGAGGAGTTATCTTAAAAACCGTCCTGAAGTTTATGCCTATCATATTTCTTACATCCGAGATACCCGCCCTGATTCCAAGGTTGGCTTTAATCCTTTTCCCCGCAACCTGAAAGTTCGCAGATGGACTTAAAAAATTGGCACTTAATGTGTCCGAGCTCGTTATCATGTATGACATCCCAATTGAATAGGATACGACCCTGCCAATCCTATGATTAAGCTTCACACCATAGTTCATAACTCTGGAAGACACAGAATCTACGGACACATCGACATCCGTTTTTGCATAGGATACATTCAGTCCTGCAGTGAGCTTCTTTGTCAACCTGAAATTTACACCTGAATTAACGGACTGGCTCTTTGTGTCCGTCGAGATGGAATCCCCTTCTCTCTCAATCATGCTTACCATGCCGGATGCCATGAGAACAAGTTTGGGCGACGGAATTAAAGAAACAAATGCATTTACCAGTCTTGATGTGGTACTCTCTTCTTTCAGATTTATCAGATTATCTTTTGAAAGGGAAAAGTTTGCCCCCATACTGCCATATCTTCCAAACGAAAGGTTAAAGCCGCCCCTATCCTCAATTTTGTCGTTATTTATTCCTGAAAGCCCGTAGGATTCGTACCCCGGACCTATGTAAAAATGTGAGAAGTTCAAAGCAATTTTTCGTAATCTCAATCTCGATTCAACCCCGTAGGAATAATCAACGCTCGAAGAAGAATTTATCTTGAAGCTTTCAACAGCCCAATCCGGGAGTTTTTCGTTATCTACAGGTGTTGCATTGACATTTCTCGTAATGAGGGAGAGAGCACCGCTCAGTTTCAAAGAAAAGGCTCCTTTAAACATGGAGAGTTTTTGCTCAACCTCTCCGACCCAGTTAGAATGTGGAGATCCCTTCATCGAATCTGGAAGTGTGGCTGATATATCTTTTGAATTTATCACTGTGATAGAAGTTCCTGTATTTTTCCCCAATCCAAGTTTTGCTCCCCAGATGTATCTTGAATAGGTTGTACTGTCGTCTGTCTGCAATTTTGCCTCACCGGAGACGACAAACAGATTGAAAATGCCGGGAAAAAGTTCCAGCCCGCCACCTCTGATGCTGATACCAGAGAGGGTCAAACTTGAAAATCCGGGGGCAAAATCCCCGATGTAGAGTCTTCCCCAGCTCCATGTCGGTGTGAGGGAATAAAAAGAAGTTGCATTTGGAGTAAATTTATCGTCTGAATTAAAGAACAGACTCAGACCGGCACTTATCCCATAAAAATTCAGTCCACCAGAGATTCCAGCTCTAAAAGTGTTCGAAGGATTCACCGTATCTCTTCTCTGTGGTCTCGATATAAAATCGAGGTTTAACCTTCCGGAGAAGCTTATCCCCTCAGCGTATATAAAAATTGGTATAAAAATTGCAAATATAAATTTTCTCATCACTCTCTCCTTTATTCTGACACCGGACTCTCGATAAGTTTTTGAATTTCCGGTTTTTCGATCCGACGGAGGTCTTCAATAGCCTCCTGCTTTTTGCCTGCAAAACTGGCAGTTTCAAGGTATTCTTTTGCAAATTCGTAGTCTTCCAGCCCGCCTGCCAGTGCCTTTCTGTACTCCAGCAGAGCCTCGTTGATCCTGCCCATTTTTTTCAAAATCCTGCCCCTGAGGAAATGGTTTTTGCCATCGTCTGGATTAAGCTCAACAAGCTGAGTGGCAAAAATAAGCGCTGAATCAAGATCATTCTTTTCAAAGTAAAACTGGGTGAGGGATTCGAGAACAAGAAAGCTCGTTGGATATCTCCTGTAAAGATCTTTGACGAACTTTTCATAATCCTGCTCATCCACATTGTTTTTCAGGAGATCCAGCATTTTCCTCAAATAATCGTTGGTGGTTTTTATCCTTTTGACTTCTTTTTCGTGCTTTTTAAGCTCAAAAAGGCTCTGATTGCCGGAGAATACCTTCTGCAAATTTGCAATGGTGGAAGTCAGCTTCCTGAAGGCGATTTTCACAGTCAGGGTCCCTTTCACTTTATCACCCTGTTCAAAGTACAACTTTGCAAGGTTAAAGTAAACTTCCGGATCGTCTGATCCCGCCCCGACTGCCCTTCTGAGGCATTCCTCAGCGTTTTCACCTCTTTTCAGAAGTATTTTCCCCTTTTCGGCGCAGGGATAAGGGGAGGACGGGAAATACTTTTGCATCTCATTCAGAAAGGAAAATAGACTGTCCTCACTGTCAATCAGCTGTGATGCGTTGATCCAGTACTCCTCTATAAGTGGGTTCCGTTTTATAAGTCTTTTGTAGATCTGGAAAGCCTCCCGTTTTTTCCCCATCTTCACGAGTAACTCTGCAACTTTTTCATCTGAATCTGTGAGCTTCTTATAAAAATCGATCGCATGCTCGTAATCAGATTCACCTTCGTAAGTTTCTGCAACCTTTCGTATAAATTCCTGATCCCCGGGATGATTTTTCAGATATTTCAGATAGATTTCACGGGCTTTTTTATAGTCAAAGATACCCTCATAGATCTGTGCATAATCAGTGTAAACCTCTTTCTCGTCTGGAAACTCTTTCAGGAGTTTTTCGTAAATGTAAATTGCACTGTCCATCTGTCCTGTAGCTCTGTAAACAAGTGCAAGCTTCAACCATATTTGAACATCTGAAGGGTCAACTGCTGTTAACATTCCAAGTGTATTTTTAAGTTCCTTTAAATCGTTTTCCTTTGCGTAAAGCTGTGCTCTTGCTTTGAGAATATCCGGATTTCCGGGAAATTTTTCCATACCAAGATCCACATATTTTTTTGCGCTGTCAACTTGATCAAGCTCAAGATAAATCACGACAAGGTTGGTGTAAGTGGCGGGAAAATCAGGGACGAGTTTCAGAACTTTTTTATAAAAATCTATTGCCCGTCGTTTCTCCCCTGCCCTGTAAAGATTGCCAGCATAGTTAAAATAAACCTGACCAAGAGCAACCTGTGCAAGAGAGTCTTTACCGGATCTCTCATAAAAATTCTCTGCAATCCGGAGAGCCTTCTCGTAATTTTCCTGCTGAACAAGAGCGGAGATCTCAAGCAAAGTTAGCTCTTTACTTTCGGGAGCAAACTGAAGACCTTTAAGTGCGTAAAACTCTGCACTATCTGGCATTTTAAGTCCGAGAAATGCATATCCGAGATAAAGGTAGTTCACAGGATTTCCGGGTTCAACAACTGTCGCTCTTTCAAAGAAGTGCCTTGCTTCCTGAAATTTTCCTCTCCTCAGGAGATCAATTCCATGCTCCAGATTGATTGCGAACAAAGGCAGGGCAAATAAGATTAAAATTCTTTTCACTTCTTTGATCCCGGTCTTACATAGGGAGCGAGCTTTTCGTTGCCCGACGCATCCACTGCTGAAACCCTGTAAAAGTGGTACTTTTTCCCGTTTCTGTCCACGAATTTTTCTGATTTCACAATCTTTGAGTTGACTTTCACATACTTTCCGTTTGGCAGGTCTGATCTGTAGATATTGTAGCCAACGACATCATCAGCCTTCGACTTTATCCAGTTCAGTTCGACACCGTCATCTCCGTAGTTTGCAGTAACTTTAGAAGGTGCGTCAGGTGGTACTCTGTCAGTAATGAGAATTGACTCCGAACGAATCTCTTTACTCATGTTTCCGGCAGTATCAACCGCAGCGACTGAGTATCTGTACTTTTTGCCTACTTTTACCCCACTATCAACATAGACGGTCCTGGTACGAACGAGGGTTACAATAGGCTTTCCATCCCTCAGAACAGTGTAGGATTTTACATCAAGTGAAGGAGAGGGGGTAAAGTTTATCCTCGCAAAACCCTCTTTTGTGCTCTTCACCGTGATCAGAGTTGGAGGTGCCGGAGGTTCTGAATCCGGTATAGTTACTGCAACTTTTATGATCTCGCTTTCATTCCTTGAGCTATCAATCGCCGTCACACCAACAAAGTAGGTATATCCGGAAGAGAAACCACCACCGCCGTATCCTTTATCCACGAATTTACGGGTATCGGGGGGAAGGGGTCTTGAATTGATTTTCGGAAGTTTATCTTTGATAGTGCCTCTATGTACATAGTAGCCAAGCAGATCATTTGCATGCGAGGCGTCCCAGGTTACAACGATTTTTTTGTCCCTGTAAACGGCTCTCACATTGGAGGGTGGATCAGGTGGAATGGAATCTTTAATTATCACCATAATGGGATTTGACCTTTTGCTCTCGTTGCCTGAGCTATCAATTGCACTGACAGAGTAAAAAAACCTGCCAGCTGGGACTTCTGTGTCAACAAACATCGGAGTCGAAAACGGAATGGTTTTCTTGTTCAGTTTAGTGTAATTTTCACCAATGTTGTTTGACCTGAAGACATTGTAGCCGGCAACATCGAGTTCAAGGGAAAAATTCCATCTCAAAACAGCCTTGCCGCCTCCATCAATAACGATCAAACCGGCTGGTGGCGAAGGTGGTGTCTTATCGATCGGCGTAACCGAGACGAGCTTGGAGAGTTTGCTCTCCCTGCCTATCAGGTCAACAGATGAAATTCCATATTCGTAAGTTACACCGTTTTTTAACCATTGATCGGTAAATTCCATGTTTCCACTGTTGAGTCTAACAATTGGTCTTGTATTGACTTTCGTAAAAACAGTATCTCCCTTGAGTCTGCGATAAATATTAAAAGAGACGACGAGGTCGCCTGGCTCCCACTCCCTGAACTTCCACCTGACCGTTACGCTTTTATCGCCTGCAGTGGCTTTTATTTTTTCAGGTGGAGTGGGCAGTTTTTCCTGCGTTACATGAGTCTTTTTGTCCTGTGTCTTTGATTCTTCACCGTTGAATCTCAGGAATACAACCCTGTAAGTATATTTTCTGCCTCTTTCGACCGGATAGTCTTTTACCACCCTACCCAGCAGTTTCGCCACCTTCAGATTAGTCAAAGAAAGTATGCCTGCCTGAAAGTGTGAATGTTTTAATTTTCTCAAAAGTTGATAATCGTCAAGCGAGCCCGTTACTTCAAGAATATTTTCGTAATCCTCTCCAAGTATTTCCTGCACCTTTGATGGATCCTGAAGAGGTTTTACGGGCTCCTGTGTGATTTTCTTTCCATCTCTGTAAACGACTGCCCCGTAAGCAGGGGTCTTTGTCAAAATAATGTAATTCGTATCCGCCTTTGTTAAAGTGAAGAAAAGCGGCTTTGCATTTGTTATTGAAATTAAAAGCAGAAAGATCGCTTTCATTTCTACCTCCCGGAAAAGCTAAAAGTGGATGTAGAGGTAAACCCTACTCCGTTACTTACCTTGATTTGCAGTATGTATTCTCTCGATGCCTGCAAACCCTGTGAGATGTTAAATCTCCCGTGATTTCTACCTATTGTGAACCCGGATATCTCGGTCCAGTTTTTGACAATCCTGCGATTTTTTCCACCGGCTTCAACAACCCTGTAGAAAACCTGCGAAATACCGGATTGGGCGTCGTCGTTGATGTTGAAATAAACATCAAGATAACTATTGTAGAATCTGTTTCCAACGACATAGTTCACCCTTCTGATGTCAGGCGCAGGTGGCGGAGACTTCTCAACAATGAGTGCGCCAAACGAGGCTGTTTCACTGGTATCTCCATCGTTGTTTACGACCTTCAACAGGAAATAAATGTAGCTACCGTCTGAAACACGGGACAAATCAGGGACAAATCGAACGGAATTGCCACGGGTCTTGGATCTGTCAATACTTCTAAATGGCATGATATCAGCGCGTCTCCTGGACCTGCCGGCACCGAGAAGGTAATCTCTGATCCCTGTCTCTGGGTCTTCTGCCTGACCTGATAGTGTGAGAATTAAAGTGTCTCCTGAAACGACAAAATTTCGCTCCCTTAAATTTCCTATAGAAAATCCCGGATTGGTCGGCGGTGTGGGATCGTCCGGCATCATCGGTCCTGAGACAAAGCCGGAGTCGCTCATCAGCCCGGCGTTGTTAACTTCAAACACAGATATGTAAAATGTGTCCAGATAGGTCAGAGGATTTCCTCTGACGACAATCTCATCTATGTAACCAGGTGACGAGGTCCAGCCTTCACCCTCATAACGATAATGTGGTACAGTATCTGCTTTATAAATTAAGCCACCAATACCCGATTCGCGGTCGTCCTGAACGTTAACCAGTATGGACAGCTCAGGCGGAATGAAGTTCTGAAAATAGTTTATCTGACGGGGGTTGAAGTAAAATCCCTGCCCGCCTGTTGGTGGAGGTGGTGGAGTCGTGTCAATTTTAACATACTTGTATCCGGGTGTGCTCCAGTAACCGTCCGAGTTTCTGGCACGAACTGAGATCACATATAAATTGTTGTGATTCAGGGAAAGACCGCGTATCGTGCCCCTTTCTCTTGCCTGCGCGGATGTCCAGTTTACTATTGTGTCCCTTGCAGAGATCCACAGGACCGTATGTGTAACAGGATTATACACCGGGGTGCTGTAGCTCCTTTCCACCATATACTGATACTCTGCGACACCGGTTTCATAGTCGTGTGACCACCATTCCGCATATAGCTCGTTCGTAGAAGATGTATAGTACTCCTGAGAATATGTATTTGGAGAGATCATCCGCCTTCTGTACCTCGGTAAACGCACAACTGGCCTGAGAGGAGGCGTGGTGTCAGTGGAGCTTGCGTATGTGTTTGTTTGTCCTCTCCTGTTGTCTCCAAACAGTGCGACATAGTTCACATCTCTTCTCATCTCCATACCAAGCTGTGATCTTGCACGGATTGTAAAAGAGCCGGAAAATCTGGACTCATCATTTATGCGTGGAAACTCTATTTCAATGGTGTTATCCTCATTTAAAACCCTGCCCAGAGAACCCGGTTTTCCAATGGACTGGTACCCCTGTTTTGCATAATAAATGTGAGGGTTTGTATAAAGGTATGAAACTTCGTGTATTCCTTCTGAGCCAAGTGGATGCGTCATGGTCCAGTTCACTCTCACACGATTGTAATGTCCCATGTTGCGTGTTCTCAAAGTTACCGATGTTATCCTTGGAGGAGTTAAAAGTTTGCCCAGGGTATCGATTCTTGCAAGAAAGACATTTATACCGTCGTCGTAACTCGAGAGATTTGGAAGTGAGATCTGTAGTCTCTGGATGTTTATTTTAGCGCCATTCACGATCATGTGGCCTCCCACATTTCCGGTTACTACTGGCCTGAACACATAAGCTCCTCTATTTACCTGTATGGAGTCTCCCTGCTGGTAGTTGAACTGATAATAGTTTTGATTGAAGTTAAACTGTAAGTTACCTCCAGAATCGGGGTACGGGGACGATCCTCCTGCGAGCCAGAAGAGAAACCTGTCGTACAGGTCATAAAGCACCTCGCCGAGCTCAGCTGTAACCTCATAAATGTCGTCAAATGCTTCGGTAACATTCTTATGTGGCACTCTTATTGAGTCTGCCGATCTCACATACATTTCGTCAAGTGAATCAGAATAGGCTCTGAAGAGTGAATCCATGTATGCAAGACCGTTTAACGGGATATTGTACCAGATCTCCATACCAAGGGAATCGAGAAGTGCCCTGAGTTGAGAACCGTTGTAGCTGTTAACTGTATTCACAAACTCAGTTGCCCTGGCACTTATTGAATCCTGGTTACCGTCGTAGAGAATCGTCAACTCAACATTTTTTCTTCCAGCCAGAAGGTAGATTGCATCCAGACGGAAAAAATGCCGCCACAATCTGCGAGTTTTACCCAAAACCGCATTTCTGATGTTTGAATGATTTCCACCCATTTCCCTCCTCTTCTGCTGGACCCACTGGAGGAAATTACCCACATACTGCTTGGAATGGGCATAATATGCAGAGTTTGCCATGTCGAGTCTGGTGTAAGATTTGAGAAGAGAATCCACTTCCCCTCTCGTCAGCAGGTTATTTATTTCAAATAGTGCCATCTCAATATCATTCATTCTTGAGATCAACTCGGCATAGGTTTCGCGGACTGACAATTCGTACTGAGAAGCATTGCCCGTGTTCGCCTGATTTTGCGACTGGTTAATCCCGAACCCTGGCTGACTGTTCACTGTGGCGTGCCCATTCCTTATTGTTACATGCAGATGCCCATCTCCAAGCTCGAGTCTTTCAACGGGTGATTCTCCTATGTCCGTTAAACCAGCCTGTGAAACAGAGTCAACAAGGATTCTCAGACTCGCAAGAATGTTCTCCACCCGGGATGAGTATCTTGAGGCCCTTTGCATTTCTGAGTTCAAAATTTCTCTTTTCTCAGCAATTACCGTGGTATCCCCATAAGGTGAACCACTGCCGCCATAAACATTGTTTGCCACCCATTCAATTGCCGGTCTTTCACCTGAAGTGAGTCCTCCATGGTTAAGCTCAACCTGCAATAAGTACCTGTATAGCTCCACTCCGTTTATCTTATACTGTCTTGTAAAAACCTTATAAAAGATAACAGCCTGCTCCTGAGGAGATAACATCGATTGGGCTACCTGTGCGTCCTGAATAGCCTGCTGTGCCTGATTTTTTGCATCTTCCATGTCTTCTGCCTTTTGTCTCGCCTCATCGATTAAAGCTTCCATCTCTGGATCCCTACCGAATCCACCATCAACACCATCGGACGAAATTTTCGCCCACACACTGCCTTCAAAATCGTAAATCCAGGTACTGACGCTAATTCCAGCAACACCATAGAGATAGAATCTCGGCGATCCCAGAAGACATGCCTCAAGCCATCCTTTGGCGCTCACCACACCACCAAGAACCTCTGCACTTACATAGGCTTTGTAATAAGCTCCCCACGATGCATCTCTAATGTACCAGATCTGCCCTTCAAATCCGGAACTAACTGAAATGACCCAGATGTCAAATCCATAGCTCGCACTACCTGAGACCATGAAGCCCGGTGGTCCTATAAAAAACTCTCCGTCTATATCGAGCAGGGACAAGAGCTTTACATCAACTCCGCCCATCACTCCCCAGGCATCTTCACCATAGACATAGAACCCGAACTTGCCATCTCCCTTTATAAGAGATGCTATATCTACATCCACACCAATATTTCCAACCGCGTAAAAGTCCTGGAATCCAATACCCAGGTGGGCGTAACCCGTAATCCTGTCATCCTGATGCAGGAGAACTACCCTTGCGTCGAGAAGGAATTCCTGGTCCGTTACTGTCAGGAGTGCCTTTCCTTCAGCAACCCAGTCGGAAACCACCCTTGCCTGTGCATACAGGAATATGGCAAATTCAGCACTCCTAACGCTCATCGTATCAAATGGCATTCCCGTCAAACCCGACTTCTGCTTGACGAGCCTGAAATCAGACTCCTCTGGATTGTAAAAGAATCCTCCTCCTACGCCGCTAAGAATTACGAGTCTCGGGATAATGTCTATTTCCGTTGAAACTGCAATAAATGCACCAAAACTCGGTCCAGACGGCAGATTCGCCACCTTACCGACCACCGTAACCTGCATGTTGTTAGCCGCCGGAATAACCGCATTTCCGGCAAATAAGAACCTGAAATACTGCCCACCCTCATACTCCATGTCAAAACTCGCCTCGAATACATTCGGAATGTTCATATTGGCACTGTCAACCACGAGTCCGAAAGCACCGTCAGACTTTTTCGTGTACACTATGAAGTTTTTAACCCCTCCACCACCATAATCCATTATGTTTAAAGTCAAACCAAATGAAAAGCTGGATGAAACCTGAACCTGTCTGGTACTGCTCGAACCGCTGGCATTTCCCGTTGGCATTGAAACAGTTGGCACCTGTATCGTCGTATCGTGGTCAATGTACTCGATACTCGAAACACCGATTGTAACAACATCAGCTATGTTGAGGTCCGCACTGTCAATTGAAGGAAAATCAATGTCTCCACTTGAGTGCACTTTGAAATTCTCAAAACCTATGGTTCCTGAAACTGAACTGATTTTCAACGACATTGCACCTGAGAAAGAAATGCCAAAGCCATTTTCATTAAGCACCGTAACATTTCTGATGTTCAACTTGAAAACATCCCAGTCAATGTCTGGAATACTACCATCTGGCACGATTATGTCTCCCCACTCAATATTGCCGTTCATGTCAATTGAAAATCCAGGGGCAAGACTATCATTTTCGTTGTAGCCTATCTTTACAGGATGAGCCGCATCGAAGTAAACATAGAAGACTGCATCTATACCGGATCTGTCCATATCCGAAAAGTCAACATTCAAAGCGAGATAATTGATGTCAAGACTTCCCACAAAGAAATCAAACTCCGTGAGGTCATTACCTCCCATTGCAGGAGTCTCATCAATAAGCACGATCTTTCCTCCACCGCTCACCGATCCGTCAAATCCAATGGTTATGTGATACCTCTGCGGACCGGCAGAATCAAATGGAGATGGTAAAGATACAGCTCCAGCGAGCCTGAGACTGTCCATCGTAAACTTCACTGTATCCAGCATCCAGTAATCTTCAACTATCTGAATAGGCCTCGATAGGAGGTTGATTTCTTCAAACTCAAATGTGCCGTCCGTCCCCACCTTCATGCCCGTGAATGTGATTGTATCATCCATAAAAACGAAGCCACCTGACATATTGATCTTGAAAACTCCACCTGAATACTCAAATCCAAGTGCCGGGAAATCCCGCCCGTTCTTTCTGACATCCTTCAGCCCGAATTCCATACCAAACAGATTGAAAAACTGACCCGGATCCGGATACCTGATTTCCGGTGCCACCACATACGGTGAAACGCTCATAACCTTCAAGCCCGAAAGGGAAATACTGAAGCTATCATCGAGAAACGGAAATGTAAACATTCCCGAAAATTCGAGGGAAATTGTGTCTCCAAGTGAGAGAGCAAGAGGTGGATTTCCTCCAAGGTCCATTGGGATGAAGTTCGCAAATGAAACGGGCAGTGTATCGGGCAGGTCAAAGGAAAAGTCAAATCCTGAGTTGCCGTAGGAGGCTACAAAGTGAACAGGGAATTTTTGACCGTCTTTTTCAAAGAGATCGGGGTATATGTCCCCCGAAAACTTTGCACTCAAAGGAGAAAATTTGATCTCACCACCATCAATCTTAAAAGTTACAAAGTTCCCAAAACTGACAGAATCGATGTAATTTCTGTTACCCAGTGAATCGTAAACCTGACCGATCCTTGCAGTCCCTGATAGCCCCTGATTCGTTATTCTCAGGCTGTCAAATTTGATCTCAAGACTATCGAGGGCAGGTGGTAATGAAAATTCACCACTCAACATCGCCCCGTACTCGCCGTTGTCGTTGATGTAATCGAATCCCGTGATGTCAAGAGGTATCCCGAGTCCTGAAAGCGTGAAGAGCGTATCCATCCCTTCAGGTGGTCTTGCATGAATCTCACCGTCAAGAAATTCAAAACTCGTCGGATTCACCTTCACATCAAACTCAACCCCCATGTTTGGCACGAAATTGTTAAATTCAAGTGCTGGGACATATACTCTTACAGGCTTGTTCTGTTCAGTATAAATCCTGAGAGTATCACCAATGTAAGTGTAATGAACGAGCAGAGTGTCGTTTCTTTTAAGCTCCACATACGCAATACTCGTATCAGGTATGGGCAGTCTGGCAGGGATAGGAATAATACCACCGAAATCAGGGTGGAAACCTGAGGAATCGAGCCATGCGACCCGATTTCCATTAAAGATAAAATCTACCTTGCCTCGTGCCACTCCAAAATCTGGCTCCCACGCCAGAAGGAAATCGTCCGAAAACCTTGCAACCACACTGTAATCTGTGCCTGACCACTTGATGCTGACTATCGAAGTATCTCTCACCGAGAGCCCACTATCCACGAGAGAAACACCCGATGGAAGATTGAGAAGAACGCCGTCTCTTTGCAGTGTTGTACCGCTTCTTACAGCACTCCACACCTCACCCCCGGAGAGATCTATTTTGAATGCAAAGGAACCGGTAAAATCAGCTGATCCACTTTTCACCGTGAAACTCGAAAGATCCAGAACGAGACTGTTGAAGTTCACCCCCACACTGAATCCCTCTCCAAGCAGAAGGTTACCGTTCCCATCCACATGGAATCCAGCTGTATCGATGAGAGCAGAATCAATCCTTATGGAGAGTACAGGGTTCGATGATGGTATGTTCCACAAAAACGGCTCACTGATCCTGACAAATCCGTCAATAAACTTAAACTGAGTTAATTCAAATGCAAGCAGCCCGTTTGCCGTAACAGAATCGCTTTCACCGGGTGAAGGTAACTTAACGGTCCCTCGAATTCCCATGTTGACCCTCTGGACACCACTGTCATTTACAAAGGTAAACCCTGAAGAATCTATATGGATGGTCAGCGGCCCAAACTGCAATGGACAGCTTGGCACTATGTTGTTTATTGAACCAGTTATTATTCCGTCTGAAGAAAAATGAAGCCTCTGATTGCCAAGATTGAGCTCTCTATTGTTGCAACTGAAAGCCGGGGGAAGAACGAGCTTTCCCGTGAGGTCGAGTCCGCCGTTCACATTAAGTCCGTGGTCGTACGATGCAGTGAAACTACCGCCGAGATCTTCGATAACATACTCAACCCCTCCGCCAAGCGGGATCCTGCAGTTGCTTACCATTCCACCCGGCAGACTGAAGGACATCTCACCATCCCTGAAGTGAATATCGTTCAAAGAGATCGCAGTTGTCCTGATACAATCTGGAAAACTCGCCGGAAGGTCCGGCATCGAAAATTCGAAGTTAAAACCAAAATCAAAATCCGTTGAATCACCTGATCCAAAGAGGTCGAACGATGGCATCGTGAACTCCGGCATTGTAAACTCAAGGACTTTCAGGTTAAACCCGCCAAAGTCAAACGATGGTAGTGACGGTAGATTGGATGAGTTGAATGTAAATTCTGGAATCCTGAAACCCCCATTAAAAATTGAAATTCCATTTATCCATGGGAAACTGATGGAGTCCAGAGACGGAAAAGAAAATCTGCCGTCGAGATTGAAATTGAAGTCCCACCCACTTCCGTTGCTGAAAGAAAGCTCAGGAAGGGAAATGTTTCTAAACTCCATTTTTACCCATCCGAGGTCCACCTCAGGCAACTGACACTGCGGGGTAAAATTCTGAAGCGAGATACCGGCGTCTGAAACATTCAACTGTACATCCCCTCCACATGTGTCTCTCTGGAACACGAGACTCAGGTTTCCAAAAAGATCAAGGGAAAAATTAGATGTAGAAAATGTTCCCTTGAGGCTGTCCATTGTCAAAAACAGGTAATCCTGATCAGGGATAAGTGGTAATGTTAAAGGTCCTGTTGCGTGCAACTTACCGGTTATTTCATTGTTCTGCAATGTAAGGGTATCCAGACTGTAAGAGATGACTGTATCGAGAATGTGCATTTTACCGGAAAGGGAGACAACGGGCTCAGAAAAGTGCACCTCAATTGAGTTCACATCCAGCCTCGTGGCTCCTGATCCAAGTGTGAAAAGAGATTCGCCTCCGCTGGCTCTCTTTGAAAAGTTGCCGTGAAAACCCTCCTCAACAATCGAGATGGCATCCTGAAAGTCGAATTCCGGTAACCCAAGTGAAGCCGGAAAGGAAAGATGCACCCCTGCACGGATGCCCGTTGAAGCTGAATAGGAAATCGAAGTAACCTTCAAAAACGGGCCTGTAAACCTCTGGGGAATCACTCCATCGGCGAGATTTGACGCGCTAAAAGAGCCTGATGAGATTTCAAGATTATCCTTTGAAACGATCAGATCGTTGACGCTGACATTGATTTGAGAAGCACCCGGAAAAACGGGCAAAATTAAAGATGCAGATCCATTCAATCTGAATCGATCGCCAAGGTCCTCCCTGTTCAAACCTGAAATAACGAGGTACACGGCATCCTCAATAATCTCCAGGGTATCTCCAAGAACAGGGGAGGGAAGTGATGCATTGGAATAGGTAAAAACGCCTGGATCACTTTTTCCATTGTTCTGTCCAAATGGTTCGTGTGCCTGATCAAGAACCTGAATCTGCCAGACATAAGTCTTCCCGTTTTCGAGCATGGGGGCGTCAATTGGATAAACCATCGTCGGCATGTTTACGGTGCTGTCCGTGTAAACAGGGATACCAAATGTAGCCTGTCCCGGAGTCTGTCCCTCATGTAATTCCCATAGTTTGAACCTGTAGGTAACCTGATAACCAGGAGGGGTGGCAACAGGTGTCCAGACAAAAACCGGGAATGGGATTAAGACGGTATCAACAGGTGACAAAAGCTGTGGTGGTGAGGGCAAAATGATTTGAAAAGAGCCACAATCCCTTGCAACGGTGTCACCTGACTGAGTTTCGTAAACTGCCACGCAAAGAGTGTAATTACCGTCCGGGAAGCGCCCTGAACGAAGAATTTGCTCCTCAAGAGTGCTTGAATAGTTCACATCTGACCAGTTCATAAGATTCGTGTTTGAATAAACCTGAGTGCCGGGTCCTGAAAAACTGATGGGATCACTTTCACCTGAGGCTATCTGACTGCCATTTTTTTTCAATGTTGCGTGAAGTCTGACATCAACGGGATTGTTGCCCGTGTATGTGAGTGTAAATGTAACGAGTCCCGGATTGGACTCCCAGTCGCTCAAATAAGGTGATGGATTTGGAGTCAACTGGATATTTGCGCTCCAGTTACCGGCATTCAAAAAGAATGCCAGCCCCAGAAAGAATAGATTTTTAAACATAAACCCTCCTAAGTTTTGATTTTTAGGGAGAGACTTTGTAAGAAAGGTGGGACCACAACCGATCTTAGAAAGTCAATCCAGAAACAGGCACTCCGATTATAGACTTACATGACATTTATGTCAAATAGGATGTGAAGATGTTCGGAATATTGCTTTTATGGAAAGGTGGAATGTTATTTTTATTCTCCTCCGCATCTGTCACTATGAGGTAGCCCCCTAAAGCTCTGCTTTGATGTATTTTCTCCAAAACCACTTCCCCACTCTGTAGCAGAGAATATTTCCCAACCATAACCCCCAAAACTCTGCTTCAGGGGAAAATCACCCTCCCCGCAAAGCCTTGCCTTGTGGGGAGGATAATCCTAAAAACCCGAACTTCGTAGAGATTTGAGAAAAGTCACATTTCAAACTCCTCACACACTTCGCTGGAGAAAATTACAACCTTTTCCTCAAAATTTTGCTTTGAAGGAGGATCATCTTCCCAACCCCTCCCCCGCTTCGCGGGGATACACGCGACCAACCCCGCCCCGCCCCGCAAAAAAGTAAGGAGAAATGGCCAACAAACCGTTCCC
>CAZNDM010000135.1:0-3627 GCA_964571845.1 uncultured bacterium
GTTTTATTCGAGACACCAAGATCGTTGGATAAGGCTTTGTAGTCAACAAGTATTCCCGGTTTTGCCCCAACTATTTTCACGATCCTTAAAAGCAATTCTGGATACTCTATTGGAAATAATGTGGGGATGTCTTTATAGACAATCGTTTCGATTATACCGCGATAATATTCTTTTTTGTCATCAAGATTAGTCAATTCAATCGCTTTGATGAATTGAGAGAAGAGATATTTCTCAAACTCCTTTTCAATATCTGAGAAATACAGTCTAAAATTGTCCAATAAATATGCTCGATCAATGAAAAACAGATACTCTTTAAAGCTAAGCGGACCTATAAAAAACGATTTAACTCTTCCAGCCAGACTTTCACGAGTTTTCTTTCTTATGAATAGGGAAGTGGAACCCGATATGAAGAATTTTATATTCGGATACAAATCGTAGTAAATCTTAATCTGCCCTTCAAAATCTGGTAATTTTTGTATTTCATCAAGGAAGATATAAACCTTCTCTTGAGTGTCAAATCCACCTACTTTTTCAAATTCTTTGATGATTTCATCTATTTCAGCCTTCTCTTCGTCAAATGTGAAGTAAAGGATCCTCAATGGATTCACGCCCCTGTCAATAAGGTGGTTTATAAGCTGGAACATGAGAACGGTCTTGCCGGTCCTTCTCAGCCCCACTATTTGGACAATAAACCGAGTGTCTAATGACTTCACAAGATCGTGGAAGACAGTTCTTTTCTTTGGATAAGGGTATTTAAATCCGGGATCCCAGTGTCTGTTAAATCTTTTCAAATTCATTTCCAACAAAATTATAAAACATTAGAATTAATTTTCCAATGTTTTTAAAAATTTTAGGAAGATATGTGTGGCTGGATGATCTTTTAGGGTGTCACAGTAAAAATTGGCATTTTCTTCCATTCTAAAATCGCTTATTTCCTATCTATTCAGTGTGTAAGGGAATTAATTTCACAACTTTTTACTTCTGGTCATTTGGTAATAAACTTCTTTATGAAACCATACCTAAAAATTATCTGTGGTTGATATTTGCTTTATCATCCATAGGTATATGAGAGTCAAAGGAGAAGCCAAACGCATAAAATTAGTTTATAAAGAGTGGGTTGGGATTCCTGAGCGTTTCAAAAAATTTGTCTGGAGCTCATTAAACGGAAAAGCTCCCCTCGAGGAGATTATCCTTAAGGTATTAACCTATGGAGATTTTGAGGCTATAAAGAAGCTTTACGAGATGTTTCCAGAGGAGAGTTACGATGTTGCCATGAGATATCCAGACATAAAGAGGGGAGTGCGTTACTGGATAAAGAGATGGCATCATGAGAGAAGGACTCCTTTTACTTAAAGAATTTCCGATGTTATTTGATCCTGTGGGATAAATTCTCTATGGAGGAGTTTATTCAGAGTAATCGTATCATTCGGGTTTTTTCTCAAATTCACTTTTGAAATACGCATACAGGGCATAGTATAGATGAAATTCCTTTTCAGGCGTTTCATAATCGTCTCTGGAAATCATTCTGTAACCACGGGCAGGTATCTTAAATGCAACTACCAGGGGCGACGGGTTTTCCACGTGGGTATCAGCCTCTCGAACAATTTGCTGGATTTTTTTCAATGCAGGGTCATCAAGCTTATATTTTTCCCTGAAAGCGTCAAATGAACATTTGTTACCGTGATGGCCAAGTTTAACTCCTTTAAAATCGAAAGGAATACCATCGGTGATTGTGGATGGATCTGCCCTACAAATTCAATAACTGCATCAGGGTCAATAAATCTTTTAATAATCCATGGACAGGCAACCCTGTCAACATGCACATGTTCTCTTGTTACCCATTTCATTAGTGAGACCTCTCAAAATATAAGCCGCAACGAGGGTGATTCCAGAATTT
The DNA here is from genome assembly GCA_964571845.1 of uncultured bacterium. GTDB lineage: Bacteria > Hydrothermota > Hydrothermia > B15-G9 > WFZT01 > WFZT01. Next base: position 1,898 of record CAZNDM010000135.1, read on the forward strand.
TCAAATCCCGTAACACACATTTTAACATCGACTCAGTACATGCGGGTCCACTTTTGATTCAATATTTGCAATATTTTCCTGAAGGCATAAAATAATACATGTTTTGTGAAAACAAGTTTCTTTTAAAAAATATGAAGAGGAGGCGTTATGAAGGATTTGAGTGAAAAACTTAAAGAACTGTACACTTCAATTCCCTGGCCCGATGATCCTGGAAGTGAAAGGGGGAAAAGGTATTTCGTAAGGACCGTCCAATCAATGGAGGCACTCGCAGATTTCCCCTGGGTTGAGGAGTTGGCAGGACACGGCAAGGTTAAAGTGCTTGAAATTTGTGGTGGATCGGGATTTGGTGGCATCGCCCTTGGCAAGGTCTTGGAAGCGAAGAATGTGGATGTCGAGATTTTAATCACCGATTTGAGAGAAGATGCTCTGGAAAGAGCCAGAAACTGGGGGAAAGCATCTGGGATAAATGTCAAAACAATGGTATTGGACGCAAAAGAGATCCACAAGCTTCAAGATCGTTTTGACATTGTTTTAATTTTCGGCCTCTCCACTCCCCATTTTAACCCCTGGGAGATGGTGAAACTTCTTTCGTCAATTTCGACTGTTCTGAATCCCGGTGGTGTGCTCGCGATTGAGGAATCCGACAGAAGATTTAGAATTTTCATAAATAGTGGTTACAAGTGGACACTTGGCGAGGGAGACGAGGATAAACTCGTTTTGAGCACTCACTCCGGGTATGATGTTCTTAGAGGAACCGTTAAAAGGACCTATGCGAGTTTAAATTTCGCAGCCAAACCTATAACCATAGACATGTATATATGGGGTATTGCAGAGCTCGGGGCGCTTATCTGGACATTTTTTGAGGATGTAGAGTTGATTCCGTTATCCCGGGAATTTCGATACTTTATTGTTGCACGAAAACCGAGAAAAGAGTTGATAAAGCCATCAGAAATTGAAGAACCTGGATTTTTAAAAAGAAAAGACTTTTCCGGAAGCATGTGAGAGTTGAAAGGAAACTCTATCTATGTTGATCGGGGAAATACATGTCACCTGTAACCTGAAAAACAATTAGATCCAGTATCTATTGGGTGAAAATTTCTGTAATTTTAGGGTGTTTGAAAAAATTCCTCTGGGATAAAGGGACAAAAAAATTTTTAACTTCCTCCCCGGAGCGTTTGGTACTGTGTGGGAGGACACTTATCAACCTTCTCTCCCACATGATGGATGTCTTGTGGGGAAAGGATAATGGAGGGGGCAGAAAGAGCTGATAAGACAGTGTAAAGCAGAGGAGGTTTTGTTGCCCTCTCCTTAATCCCCTCCCGCAAGCGGGAGGGGTGTTGAGTATGATCTTTCCCGCAAAGTGGGAGGGGAGTTGGGTGTAATCCCTCCGCAAGTGGTAGGGGAGTTTGCGTATGAGCAGCTTCGCGGAAAGGGAGATTGTTGGTGGACTCCCTCATCACACAAGGGGAGTTAGGAGATGAACGCTCTCGCAAACCACTTTAAGTTGTTACGAAGAATACTCCAACCCGCTCCCCACAGTTCTGGAAAAGCCTTTTCAACCATCTTCTCCGTGATGGGGGAGAATACTTCTTAGACTTCTCCCCTGCTTAAGGTAGATTTTCTATCAATTTCTCCCAGCTCTACAGAGACTTTTCCATCAAACCCGCTTTGCAGGGGGAGGAATGTCCTAACCCCTTCCCCGAACCTTGAAAAGGTTCGGGGAAGGATTA
>CAZNDM010000136.1:0-13805 GCA_964571845.1 uncultured bacterium
GTGGAGAAAGCGGTATGTGAGAACATTTGCCTACTAACTCCGTCCTGCCGTGTGAAGAAAGTCCACCCACATCCTCTCCTTCCACGAGGCGAAGGATCTGCCTCACTTCTCCTTCTAAGCGGTTGATCCACCACCATCTCCCCTTCCACATAGCGGGAGGATCCACCACCTCCCCTCCCGCTTGCGGGAGGGGATTAAGGGGAGGGTAGCAAAAGCTCCATCCGCTTTTCTCTGTCAAATTTGCTCTTTCTACCCCCTCCTTAATCCTCCCCCAAAGCAAAGCTTTGGGGGAGGGGTTTGAGAGTGTTTCCCCACAAAGCGGGAAAGGGATTGGGAAATCTCCCCACAGCGTGGAGAAAGCGGTATGTGAGAAATTTGCCCACTAACTCCGTCCTGCCGTGCGAAAGTCCACCCACATCCTCTCCTTTTACGAGGCGAAGGATCTGCCTCACTTCTCCTTCTAAGCGGTTGATCCACCACCATCTCCCTTTCCACATAGCGGGAGGATCCACCACCTCCCCTCCCGCTTGTGGGAGGGGATTAAGGGGAGGGTGGCAAAAGCTCCACCCGCTTTTCTCTGTCAAATTTGCTCTTTCTACCCCTCCTTAATCCTCCATCTCAAGACATACTTCTTGTGGGAGAGGAGATTTATAAGTGTACCCTACACAGTGCCGATTTATCCTGGAGGGACGGCGAGTGCCCTCTCACAGTACTAAACCCTCTGGGAAAATTTACCCCAACGGAATTTTTTCGAACAACTTCAATAACCGGTGGATGATTTACGGGGGAAATAAAAAGTGGCGGCGCAGGGACTCGAACCCCGGACACGCGGATTATGATTCCGCTGCTCTAACCAGCTGAGCTACGCCGCCGTATAAAAAATGGTGGCGGGGGCGGGATTTGAACCCGCGACCTTCGGGTTATGAGCCCGACGAGCTACCAGGCTGCTCCACCCCGCGTCATGTAGGTGTTATTATACTAATCATTTCCATCTATACTGTCAAGAAGCCCAGAATCCCCAAATCCATGAGTTTCTACCCCCTACGGGATAGAAACTACATCTCTATTCGGTTATAATTTTTCCATGAGTTACGAAGGAAAAGCAAAAATAATGAAGGAGGGTCCCCGTGAAGGGACCATGATAATGTACTTTAAGGATGATGTTACTGCCGGAAATGGAAAGAAAAAGGCAGTGATCCAGGGGAAGGGAAAGATAAACAAAGCCATCACCCTGAAGCTCCTGAAATTGCTCGAAGACAACGGCATTCCCACCCATCTCATCGAGGACATTGATGACCGAAGCATCCTCGTCAAAAAATTAAAAATTTTCCCTCTCGAAGTTGTGGTGCGTAACAGAGCAACCGGTAGCATCGTTCGCAGGCTCGGCATTGAGAAGGGAACAGTATTCAAAAGACCTCTTTTTGAGCTGTTTTACAAAAATGACGAGCTCCACGACCCCATGATTTGCCAGGAGCACGCCTTTATGATGAACCTGATATATCCTGAAGATCTGCTTATCGTGAGAAACAGAGCTATGCGGGCAAACGAAATCCTGAAGCAATACTTCGATTCCATTGGACTCGATCTCATTGACATTAAATTTGAGTTTGGAGTGGATGAAAAAGAGGATATTTACCTCGCAGATGAAATTTCTCCGGATACCATGAGACTATGGGAAAAAGGCACGATGACGAGCCTGGATAAGGATGTTTTCCGGGAAGACAAAGCTGATCTTCTCGAAACTTATAAAGAAGTCGCTAAAAGGATGGGACTGGAAATTGAATAGGTTCAGGATATCGGTAAAAATTTCACTGAAACCAGAGTTATTCGACCCGGAAGGAAAAACCATAGAGAGAGCCATCAAGAGAATAGGCTATTCGGTAAGTAACACCAGAGTATCAAAGGTTATTGAATTCACTGTCGAAGCCCGGGACGAAAAAGAAGCCACAGAGATTGCCTCCCGAATTTCGTCCAGACTGCTTGCCAATCCTGTACTGCATACATACACAATCTCTGTCGAAAAATTATGAAAACTAAAGCAGGAATATTTGTTTTCCCCGGCACCAATTGCGATTACGACACCCTGCATGTTCTGAAAAATGTTGCTGAAATTGACGCTGAATTTATTTTTCATACTGAGAGAAACTGGAGTCGCAAATACAATTTCGTGATCCTGCCCGGTGGTTTTTCGTACGGCGATTACCTGAGACCCGGTGCCATTGCCAAGATTTCTCCAGTAATTGAAGAACTTCATTCCTATGTGGAGAAAGAACAGGGCTTTGTTCTCGGAATTTGCAACGGTTTCCAGATACTGACTGAAACTGGCCTGCTAAAAGGGGCCCTTACACAGAACGACAACCTCAAATTTATCTGCAAAAATGTCAGGCTCAGGGTAAGGCGCAACAATACCCCATTCACTAACCTTTACCGCGAAGGTGAAATTGTGGAGATGCCCATTGCTCACAGAGATGGTAAGTACATTTCACCGGACGAAGACATCGAACATCTTGTCGTTTTCGAGTATCACGGTGAGAATCCCAACGGTTCATTTATGAACATAGCAGGTATTGTCAATGAAAAGGGAAATGTCCTGGGCATGATGCCCCATCCAGAAAGGTGTGCCGAAGAGATTCTTGGCGGAACTGACGGCCTTAGAATTTTTCTCTCTGTTAAAAACTATATCTCTGGATTATGAAAGCCTTTTTACCGGGAAGTCTGAGGGAAGCTGTTGAAATACGGAAAAAGCACGGGGCATGTGTGATCTCCGGTGGCACGGATTTTATGGTTAAAAACAAAAAATTTGACTCACCTGTTGTTTACATAGGTAAATTGAGAGAGCTCAAGGGCATAAAATTTTCAGACACATATCTCAGGATAGGTGCAGCAACGACTCTCTCCGAACTTCTTGAATCTCCGTTAATTCCCACTATTTTCAAAGACATTATTGAGCAAATGGCAGCTCCTGCAATCAGAAACATTGCAACTATTGGTGGCAATGTATGCAATGCCTCCCCTGCTGGCGATACACTGCCGTATTTGTATGCAGTTGATGCAAAACTTGTTATTGCTGGTCCGGTCGGCGAAAGATCTGTGCCTGTGGAAAATTTTATCAGGGGTCCCGGGAAAACGGATCTTGGAGAGGATGAAATCCTGAAAGAAATCTTAATACCAGAAAACTCTACCGGTGAATTCTCACTCCAGTTTTACAGAAAAGTCGGTACAAGGAGGGCCAATGCCCTATCCAAACTCTCATTTATTGGACTCTGGAGACCGGGTGATTTGAGAGTTGCATTCGGGGCTGTTGCTCCGACCGTTGTTAGAGATAGAGGTGCAGAGCAGGCTTTTGTATCCAGAATAGCTTCGATCGATCAGGTCATTACAATGTACGAACAAAAAATAAAACCTATTGACGACCAAAGGTCAACTGCACATTACAGAAGAACTGTCGCAATCAGACTTTTGAAATATTTCCTGAACAGGATAGAGGAGGTGAGAGGTGGATTTTCTTGAAGTGGCAAAAAGGGCTGCACTTGAAGCAGGAGAAATCATAAGACCTCAGCTTGGGAAAATACACTCCTTTGATGAAAAAGGTGAAAATGACTTCGTAACAGAGGTTGATGTAAAGTCTGAAGAAAAGATCAAAGAAGTTATTCTCTCGTCTTTCCCTGAACACGGAATTCTGTCTGAGGAGACCGGAGAAGTTGGAAGTTCAAATTACAGGTGGATAATCGATCCTCTTGATGGAACGAAAAATTTTATTCACGGATTTCCCTATGTAGCTGTTTCAATCGCCCTTCAGATTGATGGGAAACTAAACATTGGAGTTGTTCTGGATGTAGGTTCGGGCAACCTGTACTGGGCTGAATCGGGAAAAGGTGCGTATAAAAATGGCAAAAGGATAAATGTTTCGGGTACGAAGAAACTGCAGGAAGCCATGATAGCCACGGGATTTCCTTTCAGAAAGAAAGAATTTCTCGATGTTTACCTCAAGATGTTCAGGGAGATATTCCTGAATGTTTCTGCGGTGAGAAGGGTTGGTGCTGCTGCCCTTGATCTTGCCTATGTGGCAGAGGGGATTTTTGATGGATTTTTTGAATTTTTCCTCGCGCCCTGGGACATCGCTGCAGGTCTCGTTTTGATCAGAGAAGCAGGTGGCATGACACTCTCAATAGGTGATGGAGATGAACTTAGTGGAAATGTCCTTGCTGGTAACAGATTTATATTTGAAGATCTGAAGAAACTGGTTTACAAATTCAAAGGTGAATTCGTCAGGTCCCTGAAATAGGTCGTTCGAGAAAATTGTCCGTGAAAAAGAAGATGAATTTTTAATCAGCCCGGATACTGACAGATGTAGGTTGTAATTTCCACCATACTTTCCAGCAAAACGGATGTCATGTGGATCCCCGTCATCCCTGAAGAAGAGATGTCTCGTGACCTCTCTTCCTCCTCCAGGACGGACGACCTGAGGAGGAGACGCTCTCCCCTCAATCCTCTCCCGCAGAGTGGGAGAGGAGGTTGTGGGTGGGAACTTTCGCAAGCGGGAGTGAGAGTTGTGGGTAATTTCTCACATAGCGGAATGAGAAGCTGGGTGTAATCTCTCCCGTGAAATGGAATTTTGCAAGCATGAGAGTGAAAGTTTTTCCGCAAAGTAATGGGGATGTAACTACCGGTAAAATATTTTCCAAACCCCCTCTTCGTGATACTTTGTTTTCTCGTAGTCTTAAGATTTTAAAAATTCGATTTGGGACATTTTTATGCAATAGAAGAGCGATTATTTTTGAATTATTCGGAAATTTCAGGTTTTTGAGCTATCGAGCTCAGCCTCGTATTTTGAAGGGCATTTTGTGAGAAGATTTTTGGCTTTGAGCAGGTTTCCTGATTTATGGTAGATTCCTTCAACGACGACGGATATACCCTCGGTGAAGGCATCAGGGACAGGACCTGTATATTCCACATTGAGGGAGTCGCCGTTTTCAGTAATGATAAAGGCGAGGTGGTGGCCGGCTCGGTGCACCGAGCCGGCCACCACCTCGCCCGATACTTTCACATAATCACCATCCACCTTTCCCGCATTTGCCTTTAATTCATCCACCGTGTAATAATACACAAATGTTCTCTTTAATCCTGCCCCCACTACATAGGCAAGCAGCAGCACAAAGGATATGCTGACAAAAATTAACTTTATGTTCCTCGATCTCTTCGTCATTAACGGACTATGAATTCAACCCTTCTGTTCTTCTTCCTCTGGGAAATCTTGTAGTTGAAATCTGCAACCCTTGATTCACTATAACCACGAGGTATGAGTCTCTCAGGGGAAATACCTTTCTTGATCAGATAGTCTCTTACAGCAAGAGCTCTCTTGAGTGAGAGTGCAGCATTGTATTCAAAGGAACCCTCAGAGCTTGCATGGCCTGCCACTTCCACGACGAGTCCAGGATTTGCCTTCAAAAGATCTGCCACCTTATCGAGTGCACCCTTATATTCATCCTTGATCTTATAGGAATCAAAGTCAAAGTAGATAACCGGGAACTTTGTTGCAAAAGACTCGCCACCTGCTGCCCTGGCAAGGACGAAATTCACCTTCTTGGGTGTGGCATCGTTGACGACTACTGTTTTTACATCAAAAATGTGTTTCTCTGCCTTTGCTTTAAGCATGTAAACGCCGAAAGGAAGGGAAAGTGTGTATTTACCATTTGTGGCTGTAATTACCATGCCTTCTGGATCAACTTCCACTGTTCCAGAAATTGGCTTGTGGGTTTTTCCATCATAGAGGACACCAGATACGGTTGCCTCGATCTTTTTGAGGCCTACATCGAGTTTGGTTATCTCTCCCTCTTTTACCTCGATTGTAACTGTTTTGGGTTCATATCCCCAGGCGGAGAATACTGCCTTGTACTCGCCAACGGGGAGGTTTCTGATGAGATAGCTACCATCTGCATCAGTTTTGATATTCAATGGAACGATGGGGACAACTATGTTGGCATCGAGGGGTTTGTTTGTTGCCTCATCGTAAACCTTTCCCATGACTCTAACGCCATCTTCATAAGTGAGCCCGAAGGAAGGTGCCTTCTTGGGGGCACAGGACGCCATTGCAAGTACAATTACACCAAGTACTGCAACTTTTACAAATCTTTTCATTTTGTAAACCTCCTTGGTTTTAATTTCCCGATTTAGTATCTATTTTTTAATCTATCACCTGGTAACCTGTCAAGGTTTTGAGCACCTGAAACTGCTGATATTTTCTTTAATTTTTCGGTTTGGACGGTTTATGCGCATAAATGCAGACAAACCCCGCGGTTTCGTCGAGTAAAGGTTTCACCGGCTCTATTTCATTTCCCTCTGGCGGGGGACCGTACAGGGTTGAAAAACCTGATATTTCTCTGAATCCAGACATCTGGAGCATGGATTTCACTTCATCTATAGTGTAAAACTCAGCAAATCTATAAAAAAAGTGGCCGGATCTCTTGAGTTCAAGATAATGCTTTCCCCATTCACTCTCCCTCGGCACAAGTCCAAGAACAATTTTACCCCCGGGTTTGAGTATCCTGTAACTTTCCCTTACAAGATCTCCGGGATGGTCTGCAAAGCAGATGGTAACGATGAGAAAAACCGACGAGAATGTGTTGTCAGAAAATGGTGTGGAACTGCCATCGGCGCAAACAACTTCTACGCCTCTTTCTTTTGCAAGTTTTAGTGGATTGAATGCAGGATCAAGGCCAAACCTTATTCCGAGTTTTGATGCAAACCTCCCGGTTCCAACTCCGACTTCGAGTGCCCTTGTACCGGGGGATATTTTTTTCAAGCATTCCAGCTCAATCTCGTAGAGTTTCTTTCCCGGAAATCTCTCGTACCAGGAATCATACTTTTCAAACTTTTGCTCAAAGGGTTTTACCCGTTCCATTCATCTTCTCGAGCTCAAGGAGGTATCTTTTGACTGCAAGTCCAGCGAAGAATCCCCTGAGCTCGCCGTTTTTACCTATCACACGATGACAGGGGATAATGATGGGAAGAGGATTTTGATTGAGTGCTCTGCCAACTGCCCTCGTCGCATTCTTCTTGCCTATCCTTCGCGCAATTTCTCCATAAGTTACCGTTTTACCGTATGGAATTTTCTTGACTTCCTCGTAAACAGAGCGGTTGAACGGTGAGGTAATGAGTTTGATGGGGATATCAAAGACCTTTCTCTTGCCTTCAAAGTATTCGAGCAGTTCTTCAGTCTCTTTTTCAAATGCCTCGTGTTTCAGCTCAATCTCGTGGTCCGGGAGATTTTCCTCTATCCATTCCAGGAAAGGAAAGACCTCTTTTATAAAACTGATTTTTACAAGTCCCTCATCTGTTTTGGCGAGGGCAAGCTTCCTGCCATCAACGCTTATTATTGTGTAGTACACATATTTCATGATGGTAATCCCACCTGTTTAATTCTGATATTTACCGTCCCTTCGTTTGTTAATACCCTGATCCTGTGAGGAATCTTTAATACACCGTGATCTTTGTAATTCATCATGTAAATTTTATATTCATCTGCCGATACAGACAAGATTAAGCCGTTTTTGTCAAGAATGAACGAATAACTTCCGTCTGGCGAAAAATAAGTGTTGCCACGAACAACAAGAAATCCGCTTACTGTGTCCTCGAATCCGAATAAGAAATTAAGAAACTCAATGCCAAGATCATGAATGGTAAATTCTCTATTTCCCAGACCAAATGGTCCAAAAATCTTAATAATCAGGGCAGAATCCTTTTTTAGCCAGAAGTTCCCGGTCAGGTTCATTTTTTCAGACGAGTAGTCAAATGCCCCTGTAAGTGTGAATGAGTTTTTGACGCCTGTTTTATCCCTGATTTTCCGCGCAACCTCAAAGGCGGGCACCAGGTTCTTTCTCTCCTCCCTCTTGCAGGATGAGCTAATTATCAGAAGAGAGAAAAGAGCCGTTAAAACTTTCAGGTAGTAATTCTGAGAGCGTATGAATTTCAAGGACATTTTCATCTCCAAGGATTACCTTGAGGTCTTTTGAGAACTCAGCCATAACCTGTCTGCATGCACCGCAGGGTACGATTTTGCCGCGATCACTTGTTATCGCAATTGCCAGAAAATCCCGGTAGCCTTCAGAGACAGCTTTGAATATTGCGACTCTCTCTGCACAGATCGTGAGGCCGTACGATGCATTTTCAATGTTGACACCAGTAAAGATTTTGCCCTGTTTTGTGAGCAGAGCCGCTCCAACTCTAAGATTGGAGTAGGGAGCGTAGGCGTTTTTCAATGCCTTCTTAGCAATATCGAGCAGTTTTCGAGCTTCCTCAGAATTCAATTACCGACCACCTGTCTTCCCATTGAATGAGCTTAAATGTTCTCCCGTCCTCCAGCTTTGCAAGATAAACCCTGTAGTACTCACCGAACTCATTTGAGAGTCCGAGGGGAAATATTTCTTTTATTGGATATTCTTTTCCATCCAATACGATAAATCGTGGAGTTTCGTCGAGTCGAGAGCCAGAGTAGGCTCTAACTATTTTTTCTGTGTTTTTCGTACCACTCTCTGACATATTCAACAATCTCTTCGGTAGGAGTACCCGGACCGAATATTTTACCTACACCCATTTCTTCGAGTTTTTTTGCATCTTCTTCAGGGATGATTCCTCCTCCGAATAGGAGGACATCGTCCAGTCCCTTCTCTTTCATGAGCTTCAGTACTTTTGGGAAGTAAGTCATGTGAGCGCCGGAGAGAATTGATAGTCCAATGACATCGACATCTTCCTGCAAGGCGGTTTCAACGATCATTTCTGCTGTCTGGTGAAGTCCCGTGTATATGACTTCCATACCTGCATCGCGGAGAGCTCTTGCTACAACCTTTGCACCACGATCGTGACCATCAAGCCCTGGTTTTGCAATCAATACCTTTATTTTTTTCTCCATAGTCACCTCCCAATTTTTTAATTTAAAGACAAATCCCTTAAAAATCAACGGTCCAGAGGATCAGATGAGTCTCGTCGATGGGGTATCTCAGCAAATTGATGTAGGTAAGAAGTTTGTTGCACACATGTAAGGAAAAACCATTACACCCTCTTACCTTACTTGCAACGGTAGCCTGACTTGCGAAGTTCCGACCCCAACTCCTTCCGCATCTCGCGGAAATCCCCGGTGGTAAGGAGCTACTTAATAATTTTCAATTCCACAAAGTGTAAAAAATAACTGCCCATTTTCCCGCCGCTCGAGGGGGTATCCACTCAAAATCTCCTTTCTCTCTTAACGCCAGTCATGCAGATACTCCAAATTCAAATTAAAGAGCCTTAAAATTAGGGCATTATGAAAAAATTGCTGCTCGTTGCACTTTTGATCCTTGTTGCAGCCTGCGAGAAGGAGACAAAAACCGTTGGCATCATATCCCGCAGCAGAGACCCTTATATTGGGGATATAGAACTTGCCAAGCACATAATCAGCGGTTATCCTTCGAGAATCACACAATTTTTCAACAGTGGAGACACTGTCAATCTCTGGGTTCTCTGGTCATCATCAGCGGATTCGCATCTTATAACCACAATGTGGTACGGTCCTGACAGTACTTTTCAGGATTCATCAAGTGTTACGATCCCGCCCGGTGGCAACATAATAACAATTTTTTCAAAACGGGTGTACCGGCAGGGAGAGTGGTTTATAGCACTTTATGTTGATCGGACAGATTTCCGTGCAGGACTGGTCTTTTATGTAGATACATTGCCATGAAAAATCCAATCTTGAAGTTTTTTCTCATTCTCTTCCTCGCAGGTCTTTTCTGGTTGGTCTTGAGATCAAAAGGTGTTGCCCCTATCAGGGCAGGTGAGTACATTGGAGTCGTAGAAATTAAAGGTCCCATAAGATCATCGGACACAATAGTTAACTGGATAAGAAAATTGAGGAAGGATTCCAATGTAAAGGCAATTCTCCTCAGAATTAATTCACCGGGTGGATCTGTAGGACCCACACAGGAGATACTTGATGCCTTGAAGAGAACAAGGGAAGCCGGAAAGCCCATCGTTGCCAGTTTCGCAAGTGTTGCCGCCTCTGGAGGATACTATGTCTCCCTCGCTGCGGACAAGATAGTGTCCAATCCCGGGACAGTTACTGGATCAATTGGTGTTATCGCCGAATTCCCGATCGTGGATGACCTTTTGAAGAGGCTCGGAGTAGAATTTGAGATCATAAAAACGGGGAAATACAAGGATTCTGGAACTCCTTTCCGAAAGATGGAAAAGGACGAAAGGGAGGTTATACAGAACATTCTGTCGGACATATACGAGCAGTTTGTTGAGGAGGTCTCAAGGTCGCGGGGTCTTGACATCGATAGTGTAAAGAAACTTGCTGACGGAAGAATTTTTTCGGGCAGGATGGCCTTCAGGGCAGGTCTCGTTGATACCCTCGGTTCATTTGAAGATGCCGTTGACATTTTGAAAAAACTTGCGGGTATTAAGGGAGACCCGAGACTGCTGTACAGAAAAAGCCGTCGGCGGTTTTCCCTTGTTGACCTTTTAATTGACAGGATGGAGAATAAACTACTTTTTGAAATTCTTTATCAGATGAAATGATCGAGAGATACTGGAAAAATGAAATAAAGGTCATATTTCAGGATGATTTCAAGTACCGCAAGTGGTTTGAGGTAGAGCTTGCCGTCGCAGAAGTGCAGGCTGAGCTCGGCATCATTCCATCAGATGTCCCGGACGAGATTAAAAAGCGAATGCAGGATGCTGATTTCTCAAAAATTGCAGAACGAGCAAAAGAAATAGAGAGAGAAGTTGATCACGATGTTATTGCATTCCTGCTGGCAATTGAAGAAAAAGTGGGTGAGCCGGCAAGATTCCTGCACTTCGGCATGACATCCTCCGATGTCGTCGATACCGCCAATTCGATGATTATCAAATCGGCACTTGAGTTGATACTCAAAGCCCTGAAAGAACTGCTGGAAAGTCTGAAGGTTAAAGCCAGCACCTATCGTTACCAGCCAATAATGGGCAGGACTCACGGTGTCTTTGCAGAGCCTACCAGCCTGGGACTTAAATTTTTGACTTACTATTCTGCTTTTACAAGAGATCTTGAAAATCTCGAGATGGCTCTTGAAAAGATCAGCTATGGCAAAATTTCAGGTGCAGTGGGAAACTACTCATTTTTGAGTCCTGAAATAGAGGAACGCGCTCTTGAAAAGCTTGGGCTAAAGCCAGAACCTGTATCCACACAGATTGTTCCCCGTGATAGATACGCCTATGTTTTTAATGTCATAGCCATTTCAGCTGGCAATATTGAAAAACTCGCCACGGAGATCAGACTGCTTCAAAGAACTGAAGTCGGTGAGCTCGAGGAACCTTTTGGAAGAAAACAGAGAGGATCCTCTGCCATGCCCCATAAAAGAAACCCGATCAAAAGTGAAAGACTCTGTGGACTTGCCCGCTTGTTAAGAGGCTATGCCCATACAGCAATGGAAAATCTCGCATTATGGCATGAAAGAGACATTTCCCATTCTTCGACTGAAAGGTTTATAATCCCCGATGCCCTCTCCGTGTACTACTACATGTTAACTCTGATCAGGACCATAGTCGACGATCTTCAGATCAATATTGATAGAATCAACGAAAACCTCGTTAAATTCGGGAAATTTTATCTCTCAGAGGCAATCCTCCTTGCCCTTGTTAAAAAGGGTGTGAAAAGGGGCGAAGCTTATGAATGGGTAAAAGAATCTGCCCACAGAGCCCTGAAAACAGGAGAGCCTTTTGAAAAATTGATCAGGGAAAATCCCAATATTACCCGCTACCTGTCCCCCGAGGAGCTCGAGGAAGTCCTGAATCACGATTATCTGAAGAATGTTGACAAAATTTTCAAAAGATTCGGCTTTTGATATGAATCCTGAGAGAATCATCCTGTCCGGAATGATGTGCAGCGGCAAGACCACCGTTGGTAAGGCACTATCTCGAATACTGGGGTGGAATTTTGTTGATACCGATAAACTCGTGGAGCAGGAAGCTGGGATGGAAATATCCCGAATTTTTGCGGAATACGGAGAAGCCACATTCAGACAGCTTGAGAAGGAAGTTATACGAAAAGTTACTTTATTGAAAAATACCGTAATTTCAACCGGTGGTGGGGTGGTTCTCGATCCGGAGAACTTTGAAATTTTAGAGAAGAATTCACTCTTTGTGTACCTGAGAGTTTCTCCCGAAAAACTCCGACTTCGTTGCCATTCCGGGAAGAGACCCCTTCTGAACACAAGAACAATTGAAGAGATCTTCCATGAGAGAAAGGAATTGTATGAGAAGATTCCAGTTTCAGTAAATGCAGAAAATCCTCCGCTTCGAGTTGCACAGGAGATACTCTATCATCTGCCACCAGAGGAACCCACGATAGTTTCAGGAATTGAAAAAATCGTTATTTCTCGAGGACTTCTGGAGCAGTTACATAGCAGAGTTCAAAATGCCTCTGTCTTTTTTGTCCAGAGAAAGGTTTTTGACATATTCAGATGGGTTTTTAATGGGAAGAGAGTTTTTATCCTGCCCGATGGGGAGAGGGCTAAATCGCCTGAGACATTCAAGAGGGCGGTGAGATTTTTGATGGCTGCAAAGGTTGATCGTGGAGATACGCTTGTGTCCGTTGGTGGTGGAGCAGCTTCGGACATCAGCGGTTTTGTCTCGTCTGTTTTCAAGAGAGGTATCAGGTTTATAAATGTCCCCACGACCCTGCTTTCCCAGGTTGACGCCGGTATTGGTGGTAAAAATGCGATCAACTTTGACAATGTGAAAAATGTTGTGGGCACATTCTATCACCCTGAGACAGTGTTTATTGATCCACTCACACTTCTTTCACTTGATACACGAGCATACAGGCAGGGATTTGCCGAAATTGTCAAGTCAGCCATTATTGGAGATCCTGATCTTTTTAAATATCTATCTGAACATGCAGAAGAACTTAAATGGAGGAATATGCAAGCGTTAAAGGATGTTATTCTGTCAACCGTCAGGGTGAAGCTGAGTATTGTAGAAAGGGATTTCAGGGAATCCTCTGGTGAGAGAAAGATCTTGAATCTCGGTCACACCTTTGGCCATGCATTTGAAGTTTTGTTAAATCTTTACCACGGCGAAGCTGTGGCTCTTGGACTCCTTGCAGCGATTGAAATTGGCGACAAAATGGGCATCACGGTCAGGTGGTTTTATGATCGGGTCTTCGAACTTCTTGATTATTTCGATCTATTGAGGGATTTTGAGAGGATTAGATTTCTGGACAGGAATCAGGTTCTTGAGAAGATTTTACAGGACAAGAAGATAAGGGATGGGAAAATTGACTTTGTTCTGCCTGTAGAGCCCGGGAAAGTTGTCATAAAGTCACTCGACCCCCATTGGGTGGTAAAGGAGGTACTGAGATGAAAATTGCAGTAATAAATGGCCCGAATTTGAATCTTCTCGGGAAAAGGGAACCAGAAATTTACGGCAGCTCCACCCTTGATGAGCTCGAAAAGGTGTTAAAAGATGCAGTACACGGAAAGAATGTCGAAATCGAATTTTTCCAGTCCAACAGTGAGGGTGAAATAGTGGATTTCATCCAGAAGATGATTGGGGTTGCAGATGGGATAATCATAAATCCAGGCGCTTATTCTCACTACAGTATTGCAATTCTTGATGCTCTCAGAGCCTTTCCGGGTAAAGTTATTGAGGTTCACATCTCCAATGTTTTTGCCCGTGAGAGCTACAGGCAGAGACTTTTAACAGCTGAGGCTGCAGATGGGGTCATAGCTGGCTTTGGCTTTGAATCGTATCTTTTTGCACTTTTTTACCTTCTTGGCACCATTGAAGGCAGG
>CAZNDM010000137.1:0-4074 GCA_964571845.1 uncultured bacterium
TTTCGTCTGATGTTTTCAGCCTAATGGACATGGCAAAGGGCAAAAAATTTTTTACAAAAGAAAATGTAAAAGAAAACATCAGTTAATAAATAACACATAAAATGGATAGGATTACTATTGGTAAATACAGAGGAAAGAAAATTTACAAATTAAGAATTGAATAAAACTGGAATATCTCTGCAAGGGCTCCGATTGCCAGAAGAATTACATATAAAACCAAAACAGATAATAAAATATTTGCTCTACGATTGCTCAACATGACTTTGCCTCACTATTATGATTGAGAGTTGGATAGGTAAGATTAACCCATCCTGATTTTCAAGAATTCATCCAAAGATTTACACATCAAATATTTACTAAAAAGAGCCGAACAATTTAGGAGAGAGACTCCGGAAATATATGTGATCAATAATCATCCAAATAAAAAAGATCAGCAAAAAGATGAAGAAAAGCAGAGAATTAGCAGATTCTTTAAGAACAAAGAAAATATCCATTACACAAATTTATCGTTTGAAGAATTTGCAGAGAAAGGTGTAGAGAATGTATAAGCGGGCTACATCATATAACAGGTGGGGTTGCGCTGCGCTTATCGGTTTGGGTTGTCTCCTGCCTCTTGTGAGCGCTTGGTTGATGGCGCACTTCGCCG
Source organism: uncultured bacterium (assembly GCA_964571845.1). Lineage (GTDB taxonomy): Bacteria > Hydrothermota > Hydrothermia > B15-G9 > WFZT01 > WFZT01. Next base: position 647 of record CAZNDM010000137.1, read on the forward strand.
ATGGATAGTCGTCTGGTTGAACGCCTGGGGCTGGCCTGCCCCCGCCCATGGCAACCTCATGCGTGTTCCAAGACACACTGGTCACTCCGAAAGATTTATTTTGGTGCAAAACTACCTCCACCCAGATATGATCTGGCATTACCTATGAAAATTTATAGTGAAAGCACGTAAATTAAGGTAGTTCGTTGATATAATGTGTATCACGTTTACATCGCGAACAATTGAAATATGCAATTTTTTACAAAAAAGAATAGATCGAATAGCAAAAGTCGCCTTATTTTGTCGAATTTTTCCTACAAGGGTATATCAGCACTGTGTAATGTAGAGAGTTTGTGAAGTATCCTCGACATCACTAAAGCACTGCAGTAGAGGAGTTAGAAAAGAATCTTCAACACCACAGGGAAGGGGGTAATTCTCTTCCAAAACTCATCGAGATTCGAAGGAAGGCAGTTTAGGCAAAATACCCACAAAACACCTATTTTGTATAGCTGGATGATTGAAACCATTCCAGGAAATTTCTCCTGGGAAGTAGATTGATAAAAAACTCCACAGAATATCAAAACCGATGAGGAAGACAGAGGAGATTTTCTCCGCAGTACTTATGCACAGCGGAGAAGAGGTTAACATATTTTCCAAAAACTGTTTTACAAAAATTTGTATCAACTCCAAAAATTTTCCCCAACCCCAAAATTTTCCAAAAAGCGATATGTCAAATGACCTTTCCTGGCTCACGGTTAAAAAACTGTCCTTTTTCCCACCTTGTGCAAATTCTCATATCCCATGAGAATACGCACAAAAGGAGGTGTGAATGAAACTTAAAATTCTGGTGTTGATGCTACTGGTTAGTTCAGCCAGTGCAGTTGAGCTCAAGAGAGCTGTAATTGACTGCGGTGGAGGCAAACTTTCATCAGACAATATGAGCATGATAGCATCACTTGGCCAACCAGTTACAGGAATCGCCACCAACAACACCCTGACCCTCTACTCCGGATGGCTCTGGTTTGTTCAATCACTCACATCTGTTTCAGAAAAATCGGAAGTCATGGAATTCTCATTGTTACCATCAAAAAATGTCACAACCGGAGGAATGATGATAAAATTTACAATGCCAAAAGAAAACACAGTCAAACTTCTCATCTTTGACGCAACCGGTAGAGTCGTTCACAGAGAGATCCGGTATTTCCGTTCAGGCAAAAATCAGTTCGTTTGGAACTCTCCCAGCCCATCTGGCATTTACTTTTTTCAGCTAAAGATGGGAGAGAAAACCCTCAAAGGAAAAATTTTAAAAATAAAAAGATAGGAGGTCATAATGCTGAAGCTTTCACTATCAAGAAATCTTTTGAAATCATTGATATTTCTGGCACTCGCTTTTTCCGTTCAGGCACAGATCCCCGAAAAGATGACATTTCAGGGGGTTCTTGCAGACTCATCAGGTCCCCTCACAGGGACGCACACTCTTGGTTTCAAGATATACGAATCTCCCACAGGCGGATCGCCACTCTGGGAAGAATCTCAAACCGTTAATCTCGATCAATACGGGAGCTTTTCGGTTATTCTCGGCAGCGAAAATCCGCTGAACATCCCTTTTGATAGGCCTTATTTTATCGGAGTTTCCGTTGACAACGGAGATGAGATGTCGCCAAGATTACAGCTGACTTCGAGCCCTTACTCTCTCGACAGAAGCCACTCGAACGGCGTAAATTCCATCAATTCCCTCTCCGGAGATATTACCCTCGTCGGCAGCACCAATGTGGCGGTCACAGTTGACTCTGCCACAGGCCGAATAATTCTCACCGGATCTTCACTGACCGCAGGTGATGGCATATCCATCCAGCAGGTAAAGAAAACCAAGGATGCCCCAAACTATCGAATTTCAATTGCGGATAACGGAGTAACAGAGGGCAAAATTCAGCCCGACATCATCTCGTCCATCAACAACATCCACAACGATGCGGGAAACATAGAAATCACCGGGACAAACGGAATAAATGTCCAGAATGACAGCCTCAACAAAAGGATAATCATCTCCGGAAGCTCAGCCGGGGATACAGCGGGTGTCAATTACATCAACGGCGTTGCAGCCGATGATTCGGGCAACATCACACTTCAACCAGGTCCCCACATAATCATTGACAACATGCCTGACTCAAACAGCCTGAAAATCTCCGCCTTTTACGACACGACAGACTTTTATGCGGACACTTTAAATTCCATTTATCACTACTCAGATTCCGCCTACATCTACGAATTTAGCTCCCACCGTATCACTTCAGATTACACAATTACGGACGTTCTTGACTCTGTCCGTATTTCATTCCTTGACACAGTTTTTATGAACACGCTCTGGATCGGCAATTCAGGCAACCTCGTCTTCAGAATCGCCCCGAATGAAGTGGCTTTTGACAGTCTCAGAATCTCCAGGTTCACCACACACAATCCCGAGACGGACACCATCGTGATGGACATGAAGGATGAAAATGTGAAATTTAATTTTGGAAGGCTCACCCTTGTGGACAATTCCATCATTACCCAACAGCCCCCATTTTTTGAAATTGACAACATGGGATTATCCAATCTCAAAATACGTCTTTTTGCCAATATGGAACCTGACGGTCACGATACGATACTTGAAATCACACCTGAAAACGGCACATTCACCTTTTATAGAATATTCGAAGGCTCTGGCGAGTTCATGGAAATAGACAATTTCTTCGGAGAGGTAAAATTTCTCAATGACGGTCAGGAAATAACTGCATTTGGTGGAGATGAGAACAGAGTTGCAATTCAGAGGGTAAACGGCTCGGCAACAGCTACACTCGGCGATAACAATTTTACGATAACCGGCGCATCGCCAATCAGCGTAACGACCAGCGCCCATGGGGTTCTCATAAGCTGTGAAGACTGCGGTGGAGGTGGTGCCGGTGGAGACAGCTGTCAGTGCTCACATGTTACATCAGGTGGAAATGGTGATGAGGGCAGAATTATCGTCAGAACCCCATCAAATGACACCACTCTGGATGTCAGGGCAGATTCCAGCGAGCCCTATATGGAGTTCAAACACGGTGATGATGAGCCTTATTTTCACAGTGCACCGTGGGGAACATACTTTTACCCATACATGGACATCACGGGAACGACCTACATATCAGGAGACCTTTATGTAAACGGTGCCAAAAACTTTCTCGTCCCTCATCCGGAGAGAAAAGGCGATTATATCAGGTTTTCAGCAGCCGAGTCGCCAGAGGTGATGATCGAATACCGGGGAACAATTGAGCTCAAATCCGGATATGGAGAAAAGGAATTGCCGCATCTATTCGTTCTGATGTCAGAGCCAGAGACCTACACGGTAACGGTTACACCGCAAACGCTTGAGCCTCCCGAAAGAATTGGGGCAGTTGTGGAAGGTGGAAAGGTGCGGGTTAAGGCTT
>CAZNDM010000138.1:0-23743 GCA_964571845.1 uncultured bacterium
GGGAGGGGAGGTTGTGTGAGAGTTTCCCGCATAGCGGGAGGGGAGATGGAAGGAGACTTCCAAATGACTGGAGATTATGTGTGAGTTTCCCGCAAACGGGAGGGGAGATGGAAGAAGACTTCCACATGGCTGGAGATTATGTGAGAGTTTCCCGCACAGCGGGAGGGGAGATGGAAGGAGACTTCCGCATGGCTGGAGATTGTGTGTGAGTTTCCCGCATAGCGGGAGGGGAGATGGAAAAAGACTTCCACGTGGCAGGAGGTTGTGTGGAAGTCTCCCGCATAGCGGAAGGGAAAGTCAAGAGTGTTTCCTCCTACTCGGTGGGAGCCGGAGTGAAACAGGTCAGTATTTAAGGCCTCCCCTCCCACTTCGTGGGAGGGGAGACGATTGATAAGTTACCTGCACAACAGGAGGAGAGATTGGTGTGAACTTGCCCATATTTCAAAATAACTCCCCATCACCTTATAACAACCAATCTCCCCTTCCCGTATCCAAAAGGTGTTGAAACCTCAATAAAGTAAACACCATTTTGCAGATCAGCTCTCAAGGTCACATCCTGACTCCCGGCTTCAACTCTTCTAACTGTATGCCAGACTCGTTTGCCTGCTACATCATATATAACAAATTTCACATCACACGAGGATGGTAAGACCATCCCCAATCTAATAGTCTTCCCCTTTACTGGATTCTCTTTCAGTCCGATGAATCTATAAGAGAGCGTCGGTGAGGCTGAATCCTCTATTGACACCTGTCCGGCTATAAATGTCCTGTGTACAGAAGTGAAGGTATCGCCATCAGGATGAGTTACAACCACCCACCACTCGTGCTGACCCGGTGGAACACTGGCATTGCATGTTGTATCACTCGTTGGACCACATATTACAGAACCGTCAAGATAAACGGTGTACTGTAAGGGATTTTCCCTGTAAACAGGAGGTTCCCAGACAAACCGGACATTGTTGGCATTAACAGAATCTCCATCCGAAGGAGAAACTGCAACTGGTACAGGTAGTCCAATTACATGAAGTCCTGTGTAATAATCTACAGCAAAGGCATATTTCTCTGTTGCATATACGCCAAATGTGTAGCTCGGAGTGTAGTAATAACCGACCAGGTGAGGATTGGCAGGATCACTGATATCCACTATTCCCAGGCCTCCTTCGCTGTTCGCTGTATAGGCATAGTTTCCAACTACATGTACATCAACAACCGCTCCCCGGGTGTAACATTGACCTATTGCCCGGGGATTGGTAGGATCACTCACATCTATGACCTGTAAACCTCCCCATCCATTTGCAAGGTAGGCATAATTTCCTCTTACATGGGCAAAATAGGCATAGATTCGCGGATTAAAACTCCCTACTTCAACGGGATTGGATAAATCACTGACATCTATTATACGCAACCCCGAATCTCCATCTGCGACATAGGCAAGACTTCCTTCAACAAAGACGCTCCGTGCGTAGTCAGGTGTATCCCAGAAACCTATCTCAACGGGACTTGAGGGATCGCTGATGTTGTATATTCTTAACCCTGCAAAGCGGGCGGTTACAAAGGCGTAGTCTCCAGCAACCGAAACGCCCAGGGCATCATCCGGTGTATTTATAACTCCGGCTTCCTGAGGATTGCATGAATCACTCACATCCACTATTCTCACTCCTGAATCCAGATCTGCCAGGAAGGCGTAGTTTCCTGTAACAAAAATATTCATACCATAATCAGGGGCATCGTAATACCCAAGTTCATGTAGGTTCGACGGATTACTAACATCTATCACACGGAATCCTGAATAATGATCAACAAGGTACGCCAGGTTGCCCCTGACAAAAACATTCTCAAACTCTCCTGGTGTGCTGTAATAGCCGACTCCCAGGGGATTTGCAGGATCGCTTACATCAATGATCCAGAATCCCTTCTTCAGGTCAGCTACATAAACCAGATTTCCGATTGCACAAACCCCCATTACATTACCATTTATATCAAAGTACCCCAGGTCCTGGGGGGTTGCCGGATTGCTAACATCTATTATCCGTAACCCTGCAAGTCCGTCTGCCACATAAGCACGGTTTCCGGAGACAAAAACATCCTGTGAAGTTCCGGGAGTATCGTAGTAGCCAATCTCGGTCGGATTGGCAGGATCACTGACATCAATGATTCTCAAACCTCGAATCCCATCAGCGATAAATGCATAGTTTCCAGAAACATATACTGCAGCGGCGTTTCCCGGAGTGCGACAATTGCCAACTCGATAAGGATTAGAGGGATCACTCACATCCACGATTTGCAGTCCGGTGTAACTGTCAGTTATGTAAGCATAGTTTCCTGACACAAATACATCCTGATAGTTGCCGGTTCCCTGGTATGTGGCAATCTCATGCAGGTTAGTGGGATCGCTGACATCAATGATTAGTAAAGTGGAATACCTGACTGCCACAAAGGCGAGATTACCGACGACATAGACACTGACAGCTGTGCCGGGAGTGGTGTATCTCGTAAGCATCACAGGTGAAGTCGCATCTGTAACATCCCAGATCTCCAGTCCAGTTTGGCCAGCGCTCAAATATATCCTCTGCTCAGAGGGGTCATAGAAAAATGAATTAATGAATTCTGCTGTTCCTATCCTGTCGGAGAGGAGTACCGGATGCGATGAATCGGAGATGTCAAAGATAAATATACCTGCTCCAGAGCTCACAAAGGCGATGCTCCGTTCAGAATCCACAGCCACATCTTTCGCAAAACCAAATGACCAGCTCCCTACCTTCGTAGCGTTTAATGAGTCTCCCTTGGCATAGTTAAAAATCAATTCGGTTTTGTTTATTACAGATCCCTCAGAAAATCCGGCAAGTACTATTATTGTGATTATCAGACTCCGCCACATATCAGCCCCCCATTTTTAACATTCCGTACTTAATTATAAGAAAATTATGTTAAACTGACAACCTGAGACTTGCGGCTGTTTGAAGGATAATTTATCCCGGTTGCGAAAGGGACACTTTTCTCGACAAGACACCCTTCTCAAAGAAAGGGTAGTCGATGCCTGTAAGACACCTCTCTTGTGGGAAGAAGGCATGTGTTTTCCCATTGAGCTGACGCACCGAGGAGTTCCATTTCAAGAAAATGCAATTTCTAAAACAATTTCGTCTGTTGAGAAGATGAGATTTTCGCATCAGAGAAAGATGTCCCTTTTGGACAAAAAGAGACATCTTTATCAAGTTATTTCTCAGCTTCTTTCGCCGTTCCCTTGAAAGTTGGTAGGTGGAGCATTAAAGTATGGTCTTTAAATTTCAGAAAGGAGGCAGTGCTAAATGAAGAAAGTTCTATTGTTATCAATACTTATGTCAAGCCTGCTCTTCGGTGAGAAACTCGTAATTGTCAAAAACTTCAATCCAGCGCATATTCATGAAGTCAGCAAAAAATACGATGTTGTTGACCTTACAAAAGATCACACCCTCAAGCTTTTGATATACGATGACGGTAACTATCTCAGATCACTTGGATACTCTTTTGAAGTGGTTGTTGATTTTGATACTGTGAGTACAAAGGTTCCACCAGGTTATCATACTTTTTCCCAGTTTGTTGCTGAGTTTGAATCCCTTGCAGCTCAGTATCCTGCCATATGCAGACTCGACACGATCGGTTTCAGTGTTCAGGGAAGACCGATACTTGCGATGAAGATATCCGATAATCCTGATCTTGAGGAGTTTGAGCCTGAAGTCAGGCTTGTCGGAGTGCATCACGGAAATGAATTCATTTCAGGAGAGGTACTGATCGCCTATGCTCCCTACCTGCTCGAGAATTATGGAACTGATCCATTTGTGACAAAGATGGTAAACGAGCGTGAGATCTGGATTATCCCCATTTTTAACCCTGACGGTCATGTCGCAGGTTCACGAAGGAATGCAAATTCTGTTGATCTAAACCGTGATTATGGGTATATGTGGGATCATGAGGGATCAAGTCCTGCTCCTTATTCTCAGCCTGAAACGCAGGCAATGTACGAGTTCTCACAACTCCATAATTTCGTTCTCTCTTTAACCTTCCATAGTGGAGCGTTTTATGTCAACTATCCGTGGAATTACACCCCTGTTAGATGTGAAGATAATCCCTTTATTTACGATGTTTCTGTGAGGTACGGTGATACAACAGGCTATCCTGTGACAGAGGGTTATGACTGGTATCAGACCAGGGGGGACCTGAACGACTATTCCTACGGAATAGACTCAGACATTGATATCACGATTGAGGTGTGGGGTAATGGCTACAACCCACCTGCGTCTTTGATTGACTCAGTTGCTGATCTGAACCGTCGTGCAATCAATATGATCCTGCTCAAAGCAGGGCAGGGGATTGGAGGATTTGTCATTGATTCAGTTACAGGAGACACGATAAAAGAGGCGCGCATCTATGTTGAAGGCATTCGCTGGCCCATGTACACGGATAGGGTTACGGGTGATTTTATAAAACCTCTTTTACCTGGAACATATTCCATCAGGGTGGAAGCCAACGGTTATCTTACAAAAACTATTCGCAACATAACTGTCTATGAGGATTCACTTACGACAATAACCGTTTATTTAACTCCCGGTGGTGGCAAATTTGCATTTAAGCCTGTGGAAGTCTATGTGAATGCAGACAATTACACAAGAATCCCTGTTGATACCTTCCTCGTGGGGAACATGCTCGGTGAGAATGATGGGAATTTCTTTTACCTTGGTGTAGGGGGACATGTGGTGCTCGACCTCGGAGAGAATGGTATTTCAGATGGTTATCTCGTTGTTTACGAAGGAGATGATGGAAATCCCAGTGAGGGTTACACGGTTTATGGATCAAACAACTGGAAAGGACCCTGGAATCTTATAGGAAATGGCCATGGTACTCAGGAGTTTACATTTGCAGGTAGTTATCGATACATCAAAATAGTGGACGATGGGGACGGGAGTCCCAGTGCATTTAATCCTGGATTTGACCTCGATGCCGTGCAATCAGCAAGGCCTGAGGAGCCCTATGTGGATGTCTCTGAATTTTTATTCGATGACAGTCAGGGTGGAAATGGAAATGGCAGGCCGGATCCCGGCGAGACCGTTAATGTGATTTTCTCACTTGCCAACGCAGGACTTGATACGGCGAGAAACCTTATGTGTGTTGTTGTACCCGGCGACACTTTCATCACTGTCTCTGAAGATAGCTTTAACTATGGGGACATTCCCCCGGTTAGCTCTGTTACTGATACAATCACAGTTTTAATTAGCCCGGTGTGTCCGAGAGCCCACCTGGACTCACTTATTTTTAATGTTTCGTACAGTTCCAATTCGAGGTCGATTGTCAGGACATTTCAGATTGGTGAGCTTACTGAGTTTGACCCCACTGGTCCTGACAGCTACGGTTATTATGCAGTCGAAAATACTGATACAGTTGTGGAGGTATGCCCCGAATTTTCATGGATTGAGATTTCCGGAACAGGTACTGCACTGGGACTCGGGGATGACGATGTGACACAGGTTAATCTTCCTTTCACCTTTACCTATTATGGCAGGTCGTATTCCCAGATTTCAATCTGTTCAAATGGATTTATAGCCCTCGGATATACCAATTCCCATCCTTTCTCAAACGATCCATTGCCACACCCGGACGGGATTGTCATGATCGCGCCGCTCTGGGACGATTTAAATCCCTCTTCTGGCGGTGATGTTTATTACTATTACGATGCAACGAATCATGAATTTATCGTAGAGTGGAGCCAGGTCCCTCATTTTGGTGGTAGCCAGCCTTATACTTTTGAAGTTGTACTGTATGACCCGGCGTATTATTCAACACAGACGGGAGATGGATTGATCTTATTCCAGTACCAACAGGTTCCTGATGCTGGTTCCGCCACGATAGGTATTGAAAATCCGTCTGAGAATGATGCACTCCAGTACTGGTACAACGGCGTAAGTGATATCACTGTCTCAGGACCTTCAAACGGAAGGGCTATACTCTTTACCACCTCGCTGAATGTTGGTGTGCGCGAGTCTGAGTCAGTCCCTGTAAAACTTGAGTTTTCAGTTTATCCAAACACTGCCACTGACAGGGTTAATCTTCAATTTACTCTAAACAGGAGAGCTCCCGTGACTTTGAAGATTTACGATATTTCAGGAAAACTTGTTAAAAAGATGGATGCAGGAGTTCTGACCCCTGGTACGCATACTCTCAGCTGGAACCTGAGAAATGCCAGGGGCAGGGTGGTTCCTTCCGGATTATACTTTGTGAAATTCGAATCGGAGGGGATCAGCATGGTCAAAAAGATATTAGTTGTTAGTAACAAAATGAGGAGGTAGTGCAATATGAAGTATCTAAAACTCATCCTGGCCCTTCTTCTTGGGTTCGGGATGGTAAATGGTAAGTACATTGCCTTTACCAACGCTACAGGTAGCGTTGAGGTAAAGGCAAAGTCGGCCACTTCCACGGGACTTGAACTCAGTGTGGTTGTTCCGGGAGTGGAAGTTTCAACTGAATCAACAGAAAAGGGTGATTTTGCGGTACTGAAGCTCGGAGACTATGGGTACACGACGGAAATTGGTAAGCCTGCGCTCCCTGCAATTACGAAACTGATCGAAGTCCCCATTGGTGCTGATGTTAAGGTTGACATAATTGACAGAAAAGAGGGCAGTATGTTTCTTACTGCCAGAGTCAAGCCACTTCAACCTTCAATTCCAAAGATCCCAAATCCTGAGGTGAAGTTTGAGTTTGATGAGGACTTCTACGCAACCAATGCCTTTTATCCTGAGAAACCGGTGGTCGTCAAGGAGGCGGGAATTGTACGCGGCCACAGATTGGTAAGTGTAACAGTTTATCCAATCTCATACAATCCAGCCACAGGGCAAATCCGGTATATCTCCTCCCTTGATCTCCGTATCACATTTGAGGGAGGAAATATCGGTGAAACTCAGAGCAGGATTTACCATCATTACACAGAAGCTTTTGAGAGGAAACTCAGGAAAACGATTCTGAACTACGGAGTTTTCGAGAGAGGAAAGCCTGCTCTCACATTGCCCATAGACTACCTTTTTATTGTTCCAGACGATTGGGTTGATGACATTGAACCACTTGTAGATCTTAAAAAGTTCCAGGGTTACAGGACGATCGTTGCACCTCTTTCCCAGACAGGAAACACGACAGATGCGATAAAGAGCTACATCCAGCAGCTTTACGACGATCCTACGAGAAACCTGACATTTGTTCAGCTCGTTGGTGATGTTGAGCAAATTCCAAACTGGACCGGGCAGGCGAGTGGGAATCCGGCAACTGATCTTTATTATACAACTCTTGAAGGAGATGACTACTTCCCCGATGTTTACATAGGAAGATTGAGCGTACAGAACGAGACCCAGCTTGCAACCGTTGTGCAGAAGATCACGAGGTATGAAATGGTTGACAACTGGACAAACGGCACGAGCTGGGCTGGCATTGCCTACTTCATGGCTTCAAACGATGGCAGTTTCCATCAGGTTGCAGAGAGTACACATGTTTATAGTATGAGACTCGTTGAGCGCCACGGTATGCAGACTGATTCTCTCTGGTATTATTACAATTCAGGTACACCTGTTGCTCAGGCTATAAACTCTGGAAGAAGCCTTTCCATTTACTCAGGTCACGGTGGAGAAACTGCCTGGGCAGGACCTCCGTTCAACATTAGTGATGTTTACGCCCTCCAGAATGTTGACATGCTTACCCATGTTGAAAGTTACGCATGTGTTACAGGTTCTTACACCATGGGCGAGTGCTTCATGGAGGCATGGTTGAGGGCACCCAACGGAGCCATTACTGCAATGGGATCATCTGTCACCTCCTACTGGGACGAGGACGACATTTTACAGAGAAGGATCTTTGATGAGTGGTTTGACTCAACCTATTACTGGGTGGCTGGAAACATCGTTGAAGGTAAGATCGAACTTTATGTCCACTACAGCGGTGGTGGAAGGACGCAAAGATACTTTGAGATGTACAACCTCTTTGGTGATCCTTCAACGGACATCTTCACACTTCCGCCAGTTACACCTGTGGTTAATGTGCCCGGTGCGATACCAATTGCTCCTTCACAGGTGCCCGTTTATGTGGAAAGAGATGGCGCACCCCTTGAGCTCGCCCTCGTAACATTCATCCAGAACGACTCTATCGTTGGACAGGGTTATACGGATCAGACAGGTAATGCTTACATCCAAGTTTATCCTATTTCCGGTGGTCCGGTTGAGGTTCATGTTATTGGACACAACATTGTTCCTTATTCGACTTCCATCGTTGCTGTTTCAGAAGGTGCTTATATAGGATTTTTGAGAGATTCACTTGCCAATGATCCAAATGGCAACGGTGTCCTCGATGCAGGCGAACAGGCTGATCTCTTCGTTATGGCTAAAAACTTTGGAAACGACAACGCCTCGGCAGTTTATGCTATCCTTTCAACCGCTGATTCATTTGTAACAGTTGTTAGCGACTCCGTTTTCTATGGGAACATCAATGCTGGAGACTCCCTCTGGTCACCTGTCCCGTTTGTTATCAATGCTTCTGTTAATACTCCGGATCAGCATGTTGCACTATTTTCCATTGAATTCCACGATGCCAACGATTCGGTCTGGACATCCAACTTTTCAATAACTGTCAACGCTCCACTTGTGCATTTCTACGGCTACAGTGTTGTTGATACAGTAGGTGGTAACGGAAACGGCGTTGCTGAGCCCGGAGAGACGGTGATGGTGTATGTCTCACTTGAGAATAGTGGACATACGGCCCTCGCAAATGTTTCCGGAGTTTTATCTACTGCCGATCCTTACATTACTCTTATTGATAGCGTGGCAGATTTTGGCACAATGCAACCGGGTGATGTTGTCCAGTCCGCTTCGCCTTATATCGTTTATATCGACGATTCCTGTCCAGCACCTTCATTCCCGTTGCTGAACATAGCCATAACTGGAGATGGTGGCTTTTCTTTTGCTGACTCATTCAAACTTATAGTTGGCCGTGTCGGACTTTTCTACGATGTTGAAGGCGATACAACGGGATGGGAGCACGGTGGAGATAACGATCTCTGGCATGTTTCGACAAGAGATTATCATTCACCGGGCCATTCATTCTACTCAGGCAGTGAGGCAGGCGGCCAGTACACAAACAACATGGATGCATGGCTAAAAACACCGATCGTCGTGCTTGGTGAAAATGCCACACTCTCATTCTGGACAAAGTACGAATTCGAGAGCTGCTGCGATTTCGGATATGTTGAGATCTCAACTGATGGTGGCAGCTCCTGGAACAGTTTGACGAGATTGAGTGGCAGCTCTGACTGGACAAGAGTTGAGCTCGATCTTTCCAGTATTCCCATCGGAACAGTTGTTTACATTAGATTCAGACATACATCAGACGGCTCCATTGTTCGTGAAGGTTGGTATGTTGACGACATTGCGGTAACTCCTCCCTCAATACCGCCTATTCTGTCTCTAACCTCACTCGATGTTCAGGATTCGACTGGAAACAATAACGGCATTCTTGATCCCGGGGAAACTATTACACTTCTCGTCGGATTGAGAAATGACGGTGAAAGGGGTGTAACTGATCTTACCGGGACCCTGACCACATCTTCACCTTACATTCACATGACGGATTCAGTCGCTGCCTTTGGTACACTCAACCCCGGTGATCAGGGAACAGGAAGCTTTGTGTTTGATGTAGATTCCGCATCTCCCGTACCTGAAATCGTGGACTTTTATCTGATTCTCAATGGTGGCGATGCAAAATTTGTGGATACAATAAACTTCAGCCTCAGTATTGGAGACATACGCGCCCTGCCAACTGGCCCGGATAATCACGGCTACAGGATCTTTGAGCCCTATGACGACCAGAATGTCGTATTTAACTGGATCGAAATTGATCCTTCGCAGGGTGGAAGCGGGACAGCAATCTCCCTTGGTGACGACGAGACTCAGACAGTCAATTTGCCGTTCACATTCACCTATTACGGAGAAAACTACTCCAATGTTTCCATATGCTCCAACGGATGGATAGCACTGGGTAGTGTCTCAAGTGCTTCGTTCTCCAACAGGTCTTTACCAAATCCGAGTAATCCCAATGCGATGATTGCCGGAGTCTGGGACGACCTCAATCCTTCAAGAGGCGGTTCCATTTCCTACTATTACGATGCTGACAATCACTATTTTGTCGTTGAATACAGAGATGTGCCTCATTTTGGATCAAGCAGTGACCGTGAAAACTTTGAAATAATTCTCTACGATCCTGCCTATTACACGACTCCGACAGGCGATGGAATGATAAAGATACAGTATCTCACAACACCACCTCAGAATGATTATACAGTTGGACTCGAGGATGCAAACGGACTTGATGGACTCACTTACTACTACGACGGAAATCTGGATGAGCATGCTTTTGGCATATCTGATTCCTTTGCCCTGATGATAACAACCGCGGAACAGGTCGGTGTGAGTGAGGGTAATGTCGGACTCTTGAGGTTCGATCTGTTGCCCGCCTCACCCAACCCATTTGTAAGAAGCACGAACATCAGTTTTGTGATTCCGAAGTCCGGAAAGGTGAAGCTCGCTGTTTACGACATTTCAGGAAGGATGATAGCAAAACTTGTGGATGGAAATCTTGCAGCGGGACGCTATACAGTGAGGTGGAGGGGCGTATCTTCAACTGGAGCTCGTGTATCAAGTGGAATTTACTTTGTGAGACTTGAAAGTGAATCCGGTGAGAAGACGAGGAAGATAGTCCTCGTTAGATAGGGGAAAGGAGGGAAATTAGATTTTCTGGTGCCCCGGCCGAAGGCCGGGGCACCAGAAATTTTATCTAAAAATCACACTGAAGAAATCGCGTCTCCCATTAACCTGCATTTTTTCTCAAAAAGGCGGTTTTCCCATAAATATCCTTCGCCTCATCGTATGCATAATGGAAATAGCTACCCCCACAATCCCTGTTAAAACTGTATCCTCCTCAAAGTTTAGAAATAGAACCGCTATCAGGACAGAAATTCCACCAAAAATTCCTGTTAACCAGAACCCATAGTCTGCCGGATTCCATCTTTCCTGCTCAACAAAGTTTGGCAACTTCTTTGTGCCAAAATAAAACCAGTCATAAAGGAAAGAAAATCCCAGTGGAAGCAGGACAGCGAGTTCAAGGATTCCCTCAAGCAAAAGACCCTTAATGTAATACCACCTGTAAAAATGAAAAATCCAGAGAGGAAACCATAGAATACCGATGAACAGGTTCAATCTACTATTTCGCATTCCGCCTCTTCTTTTTCCGCTTGGTTATGAGCCCGGTAAATCCGTAAGCCATGAGTATCAAACCGATTAAGTAAACGGGCCAGTTAAAACCAGAGGGAACAAGACCGATGAATCCATCTTTCCCCTCAAATTTCAATGTTTTTAAAGAGATTTCAAGAAATGAATAGAGATCAAAGACAGCTCCAACTACTATGGGTACCAGTGTTTTTATCGAAAATCCCGGTTCTGAATCCGTGAGCAGGATATAACCGGGAATTACGGCAAAAATAATGGCTATAAGAACGGGCGTAATCACAGGACCAAACCAGGGTAGGGGAATGAGGAACAGAATATCCCATTCGAGTAAACTTCTCGGCCATCCAATTGTAATATAAAGCCAGATATAGTAAAAAATATCCCACACACCCCAGGTAAAGAGGAAGCCCATGAGACCCTGTTTGAAAGAACGGGCTGCCACCATTCCCGCGGCAAATAGCATGACGAGAGTTGAAATTTCCCTCCCAAGCTCTATGTACAGGTCAAATAAAGAAAATGTCCTTGCAGGAAATATCTCGAGGATGTTGCCAGGATAGTAAAGCTCTCTCAAGTAAATGACCACCGCCGCTTCGACAAATGCCATCGCTACGGCAAATATGAAGAGGTAAAAAACCTTTTTCATGCCTCTCATGGGAACCTCCTGTTTGTCTATCTATTATAAATTCATGCCTGGAAAAATTACACATTCAAAATCTTTTGACCATCCTAAATTAAAGGAAATGAAGTTGTGAGTTTTCCGAAAACTTTAAACGAACTAAGTGAAGCAAACCCTCTTCAACAGCTGTAAACGCCTTGCGGGGACGGAGTTTAAAAAACACGACCATCCTTTCCTCCGCAGGAATTTTTCGAACATCCATAGCAAAGCCGGATATAATTGAAACTGATAAAGTAATTTCTCATGCGGGATTTGTATGTTTTTGAGACAGAGTTTAAAATAAATACAAATGTTTCCGTTCACTGCCTTTGTTGACCAGGAAGAGTTAAAACTCGGTCTGCTGATCGCTGTAGTCAACCCGAAAGTCGGTGGTGTACTCCTGACAGGCGAGAAGGGTACTGGAAAAACCACACTCGTCAGATCCCTCGTAGAGATCCTGCCGGAGATTGAGGTTGTTAAAGGCTGTCCTTTTAACTGTGATCCCTATGACCGCAGGAAACAGTGTCCTGATTGCAGGAGAAAAGAACACCTTGAAGTGGTGAAGGTTCCCATGAAAATCGTCGAGCTTCCCATTGGCGCAACGGAGGATATGGTCCTTGGAACAATTAACATTGAAAAGGCACTCAAGGAGAAAAAGATCTCCTTTGAAGCCGGCATTCTTGGTAAAGCCAACAGGAATATCCTTTACATCGATGAGGTCAATTTGCTTCCTGACTATCTCGTTGATGTTATTCTGGACGCTTCTGCAACTGGCTGGAATACAGTGGAAAGAGAAGGTATCTCATATACTCATCCTTCTGAATTTATCCTGATCGGCAGTATGAACCCTGAAGAGGGGGACTTAAGACCACAACTACTCGATAGATTTGGCCTTTGTATTCAAGTGAAACCCATATCAGATCCCGCTTTGAGAGTGGAGGTCTTTAGAAGAAGAGAGCAGTTTGATAATGACCCGGAAACATTCAGGGAAAAATACGCTGACAGCATTTCTGAGCTCAAAAACCGAATCGTGAGAGCCCGTGAATTGCTTCCAGAGGTCGAAATTCCGGATCAGGTTTTGATGGATACAGCCCAATTAATGATCAATCTTGGTGTCAAATCAAACAGAGGTGAGATCACGACATTCAGGGCAGCAAAAGCACTTGCCGCCCTTGAAGGTAGAAAAACCGTATCGTTTGACGACATCAAAAAAGTTGTCAAGTTCTCAATTAGACACAGGATCCCAAAGGATAAGGTTGACGAATTTGATAAACTTCTTTTCGAGCAAATTGAAAGTAAAATTCCCGTTGATCAAAGCCAGAAGTCTCCAAAGAATCTCAGAGGGATTATCGATTTCTTTGTTAAAAAAGGCAGGTCCAACAGCGAAAAAAAAAGTTAGCCTGGATTCCTGAAGCCAGCAGGGGGTCCAAGCCACTCGTTTCAGAGCTTGGAATTAAGGGTAAAGAGATATTTCTGGGAAAAGATGTCAAAAGGAAGTTTATTGAAGTTACTTTTGAAGATGTCTCTGAAGGTTTAAAGCCCGGAAAGGGTAGAAGATTTTTTGAATCAACTCGCGGAAAGAAAGTTTCCGATCGTAGGTACAGAAAAGGGGATAGGGTCAACTTAATTTCCACTTTTCTCAGGGCACTGAAGACAGGAAGTGAAGAAATTAGGGATTTAAGGGCTGCAAGATTCCAGGAACCTAAAAAACGACTCATCCTGATCCTTCTTGATGCCAGTGATTCAATGGAAAAGGTTATTGATTCTACAAGAAAGGCTGTGGTGAATATTTTGAAAACGGGTTATGTGAGACGGGACGAAATTGCTCTTATTTATTTTCAGGGCAAAAGTGCGAGAATTGCGATAAAACCCACGAGAAATGCGATTTATGCGGATGAGAAACTAAAAATGATCCGGGTTCACGGGTCAACTCCTCTTGCTGCCGGTTTGAAAAAGTCCATTGACTTTATTAAAAAGGTTAAAAATAACTACAAAAACACAATTTTTGTTCTCATCTCTGACGGGAATCCGAACATATCAGATAAAGGTAACCCTGTAGATGATGCGTTAAAACTTGCAAAGAGGATGAAGATGATCGCAGACCAAAGAATTTTTATCAATCCGAGTCCTTCACTTGTAGAGACCTCAAGGAAAATAGCATCAGCTCTTGGCGCAAAGTATATTGAACTTCGGTCAGAGGAAAAAACAGCCGAAGCCTTTGAAAAGTATTTAAAGTAGCTTTAAAACTTACCGTCCCTGTAAAGATAATTTCTGCTCCATGGCATACCACTTCTGCCGTTGTCCGGTTTTACAAGAATTGTCTGATAGAGATTGTGCCTGCCTGATGCGAAGCCATAAGACGATCCCGCCATGTAAAGACGCCATATTCTGTAAGTTACCTCATCGACATACTTCAGGGCTTCATCATGGTTTGCTTCAAGTCTTTTGACCCAGAATTTTAGTGTTCTTGCATAATGCTCTCTTAGAGACTCAACATCTCTAACCTCAAAGCCGGTCTGTTCCGCGTGCTTTAATGTGGTGCTGATTGCAAGGAGTTCACCATCCGGGAACACATACTTGTTGGTAAAGGAATTCTCCCTGAATCCGCAGTCTTTCCAGCGGCAGGCAATGCCGTGATTCAAGAAAATGCCACCGGGCTTCAAAAGTTCCCACGCCTTTTTAAAATAGAGACCAAGCATTTCTTCACCGACATGCTCGAACATTCCAACGCTAACGAGCTTATCAAATCCACCTTCAGGAGCTTTAACTTCACGATAATCAAGCAATTCTACTTTTGCCCTGTCCTGGAGTCCCTCCCTTTTGATCCATTCGTTTGCATACTCGTATTGGTTTTTGCTGAGTGTGATACCAATGGCTTCAACTCCGTAGTGCTTTGCAGCATGGATAACAAGTGCTCCCCATCCGCAGCCGATATCGAGTAATTTTTCTCCGGGCTTCAACCTTAATTTTCTGCAAATGTAATCAAGCTTTAATTCCTGCGCCCTGTCGAGATCTTCCTCGCCAGTTGGAAAATACGCACACGAGTAAACGAGATTTTTGTCAAGAAAGAGTTTGTAAAACTCGTTGGAAACATCGTAGTGGTAGGATATGGCTTCCCTGTCCCTTTCGATGGAATGTTTCTTACCTTTCAAGCGGGCTTCCCGTTTTTCTCTGATCGCATTTTTACACTCTTTGTCGTACTTTTTAAGTTTTAAAAGGTGTACACCGAGCTTTGCCGCAAGTGAGGGATTTTTGAATTTCTCTTTAAGTTTCTCTGCAACCGGGAAGACCTGGAAAATGTTACCTTTGATGTCAATGAGATTGTAAATATATGCCTCGCCCATTGATAAATCTGTTGGGGGAACAAGAGCGTGCCATAATGAGCAGGGATAGTTGATCTTAAGTGTAAACTCAGCGTCCCCATCAGCAGGGATTTCAGTGCCGTCCCAGAGTTCAATCCTGAAATTCTTTGAAAATCCGTCAAATAATATTTGGAGAACATTTAATACCTCTGAAACCTCTCCCATTTTTGCCCTCCTTTTGAAATAACTTAAACCTATTCTAACATCTGTCAATTCTTTCGTCAATGCAAAGTGAATTGAAAAGACATCCCTGAGTCGTATTCCCGCCATGTTGCAGGTATCTGATGGTTCTGTATAAACTGCAGTAAAGTTTACGGAAAATCTCTTATCCCAAAATGGGTGTTTAAAATAAAAAATTGTCCAATTTCCCATACCATCTAAAATATCACAAAAACACAACTGGTTTTCTTGATTTGAGTATCCAGAGCCTTTATACCTTCAGGCATGAATCAAGCTCTACTGCTGGTATTAATTTCTTTAAAGCTCATATCGGTCCCTTATGTGAGTCGCGGCGGGCAGGACTTTATTCATTATAAAAAAATTGCGCACGCCTTCAGGCTCAAATACACGGTCACCGGCGGAGAGGTAAAAATATACAGGATAAAAATATCCAGGTCGGGATTTGTGTATTTTGATGGAAGAAAGATGCCCTTCAGGGCTCAAAGGGGATTTATTGAAGCCAATAATTGGGCGTACTTGCTCTCAAAGACATTCAGATCTAAAAACTTTTTCTGGGAATCATCGAGGAAAAAATTTATCGTTTCTGGATACCCTCCGAGCGTCCGTTTGAAAAAGAAAAAAGACTACCACGAACTGGTAGAATTTGATTTTTTTCACAATCGGGATATAAAGCCTCGTGTACGGAAGAACGGGAGAATTCTCAAAGTTTACTTCCCAAAAGGATTTATCGTTGAATACCCTTTGAGGTTTTCAAATACGCTTTGTAAGAGGGTAGAGTACAGGCATACGCTTTCGGGATTAAAACTGGTTTTTCATTTGAAGGACGGTGTAAAGATAGGATATCGACATGAGTCAAGGAATTTGAAGTTAAAATTTTATGTTAAATCCAAGCGGAAAAGCCGACAAACCAAGCCTGGAAATGTGATTGTCATTGATCCCGGACATGGCGGTAAAGACCCGGGAGCCATAGGTTACAGGGGGTTAAGGGAGAAGCACATAACACTTGCCATTGCCAAAGAGGTTAAAAGAATTGCCCAGAAGCGACTTGGTGTCAGAGTCGTTCTCACAAGGGAACGAGACGTCTTTATCCCTTTGTGGGAGAGGTCAAAGATAGCTAACCGTCTCGGAGCATCGCTTTTCATCTCCATTCACTGTAATTTTTCAAGAAATAGATCTGCGAGAGGTGTTGAAACCTACTTCCTGTCCAATGCCAGAACGAAATGGGAGAGAGCAGTTGCAGCGCTGGAAAACGCCTCTGTTAAATATGAGTTAAACAATCACAGGCAGTATGATATGGTGAAGAGGATACTTGGAGATCTTGCACAAAACCAGTACCTAAAAGAATCACAGATTCTCGCCAGATTTGTACATGAAGCCATCGTAAGAAAAACAGGTGCAAGAAACAGAGGAATTAAACAGGCAGGTTTTTATGTTCTTTTCTTCACACATACCCCGTCAATACTTATTGAAACGGGATTTATTTCAAATAAGTATGAAGCAAGGAGATTAAAAAGCAGATGGTACATTAAAAAAATTGCAGAGGGAATTGTTGACGGAATTGCATTATACTATACAAAATACGCGCAGAGGCAGTAGGGGAAAATGCCAGTTTATATTGATGACTTTAAAGTTAAGAAAAAGCTTGGAGAGGGTAGGTCAGGAATTGTATATCTTGTTGAAAAAGATGGCACAAACTACGCATTAAAAACCCTTAAAGAATCTGACCGCATTTATGAGCTTATTTCAGAGTTTTTTATTCTCAAGAGTATTAATCATCCAAATATCATAAGAGTGTATTCGATAAACACGACCCCACCCTATGTGTTACTTGAATATGCTGAAAAGGGGAGTCTTGAGGGAAAAAGCTATACAGAAAATGTGAATTTTTTTATAAAAAAATTTTCGAGAGAAATCCTGCCGGCAGTTGGAGAGCTCCACAGGCGGGGTATCATTCATGGCGATATCAAACCTTCGAATGTACTTGAAACAGGGGATGGAATCTTTAAAATAGCCGATCTCGGTGGCGCACAAAAAATTCGAGACCTTACTGTAAAAAACCCCTTTCTTACAATTGCCTATACCTCTCCTGAAGTTCTCAGAGGTGAAAATCCCGGTCCTGAAAGCGATATCTATTCTCTCGGCGTTCTATTTTACGAGATGGTAACAGGAAAGCTTCCTTTCGATGGGACTCCAGAGGAAATTATAAATGGTCATCTTATTGGTGTACCTAAAGCACCACATGAAATAAATCCTCTGGTGCCCGTCAGTATTTCCAATCTGATTCTAAAAATGCTTGAGAAGTCCCGTCTGTCCCGACCTGAGAGTGTGGATGAGGTAAAAACGATCCTTGAGAAAATCCTGCAGGATTCAAATGTGTCCCTGAAAGAAGTTGTTAAAACAACATTTGTTAATAGAGAAAAGGAACTGCGAATAGTTGGCAACTTTCTCAAGAGAATTGTAGAAGGGAGTAAAAATGCAGGAAATGTTTTGATTTTCGCCGGACCTTCAGGGATAGGAAAGTCAACACTTGCTCAGGAAATTATGAGTCGTGCTCAAATACAGGGTTTTTTAACGATAAAACTCGATTTTAGAGACACACAGTACACATCATCCTTGAGATTGGCTCAGACTTTTCTTGAGAATTTTTTGAACATAGAATTTTCAAAATTTCAGGGCACCTTAAACAGAAGAAGCCAGATAATAAGGAATGTGTACGAAATTTTGAGACTTGCATCGAGTAAGCTTGCAACTCTTCTGGTTATAGATGAACTCCCATCCAGAGATGATGTTGCTTGGAAAATGCTCTCTGATATTGCAAGACTTTTAAGACATGAAAGAGTAGGAATTATCACATTCACAGATGTCGAATTTGTTGACAACTTTAGAGATGTGGGCAGGGTTTTCCATTTACAGCCCCTGAGTAAAAAGCACCTTTTTATCTTATCGGATAAATACGGCGTAAGGCTGAAAAACCCGGAAAAAATATATGAATTCACACGAGGAAATCCAGGAAGATTGTCTTTAATCCTCAACTGTGTGAAGCTCGGGGAGAGTGAAGAAGAATGTTTGAAAAACTTACAGGGTAGATCTGCTGATTTTCTCCTCAAGGAATTTACGCCCTCGGAGATCAGGATTCTGAGATATATGGCTCTCATAGGGAATCCACTGGATCTTGAAGTCATTTCAAAAATATTTGGCGTTGATCAGGTTGCAGAGGCTCTCTACAAGTTTATTGATCAGGGAATTGTAATCAAAAGGTATCAGTACTCCATTCAGGAAGATTTCAGGAATGTTCTTCTAAAGGGATGGGAAGAGAGAAAAGAAGCGGCTTTAAAAATATCTGAAATTCTTAGCGAGGAGAAAAAATACAGAAAAGCTTCAAAAATCCTCTTTGATGCTGGTTTTTATAACGCATCTTTTCGCAGACTCTCACCGGAATTAAGAAAAGCTTTGAAAAAGAGAAACTTTATAAAACTGTACGATCTTTTAAGGTATTACGAAGATGTAAAGTTATCAAGAAAAGAGCTTGGCCGATTCGCTGCGCTTTACGCATTTACATTGATCAACCTCGGTCTGTACAAAAGGGTCTTCAATATAATCGAAGAGAATTATTCTTTGATTGACAAGCCTGTCGCTGATTTCCTGAGGGGGTATGCCCTTAAAGAAATGGGATATCCACCACATAAGATCCTTGCACTTATGGAGCAAAATGTTGTCGGCAAAATTAAAGGTGAATTCAAAGATGAGGCGAACATCTTGTATCTCGAGCTTCTATCTGACACAGGAGCAGACCCTTCGGTTTTTATGAAATCCGTTGATAAATTTCTCCAGAGAACCCGCCGAATGGATCTGAAAGTAAGATTATTGAGGATAAAGGGAACTTATTTTTACAAAAGAGAAAAATATCAGGAAGCAGCTGAATTCTACCGTAAAGGTTTAAAAATTGCAAAAAAATATGACATTTTCTGGGAAATTCCGACTCTCCTGATGAACCTGAGTGTTGCGAGACTGATGACACGTAATATCAGTATGCAGGAGTATCTGGAAAATTTACAGAATGTTATGAGATTTGCTGAAAAGCAGGCAAACTATCCCATCATGGAAATGGCGGGAATAAATCTCTTTATGTATTACCTTTCATATCGAAAATTAAACGAAGCTGAGAGAGTGCTTTCAACATTTAAATGGCTTGCCGAGACAACAGATAACCCCTCAGTTTATGCAAAATACTATGAGAATCTTGCATTGGTGAAAATTGAGCAGGGTGAATGGAACAATGTCACTGATTACTTTTATAAAGCTTATGAGATGTATGCAAAGACAGGGATTCCAAGCCTGGATTTTTATAATAAATTTATCAAGTTTCTGATACACAGAGGGGAGTACAACTATGCCTTGAGTCTGATAAGGGAAGCGATTACCAACTGGAAAAAGTTTGTCAATTACCGCGCTCTCTCTGCAATTTACGAAAATCTTTTTGTTGTACTCGGGGTAAAGAAGAAAACAGATCTGATAGAAAAGTTTTTTGCCAATTTCCCGGGAGACATAAAAAACGAGCCAACTCTTGCCTATCAGGTAGCACATTGCAGGGGAGAATTTGAAAAGGCATTTGAGATAGTTTCGGACCTGATTGAGAAAATGAAAAGTTACGGTGGCAAAATCTATCTGACTTACTATATCGAAAAGGCGGAAACTCTGATGTACCTCGGCAGACTCGATGAGGCTCTGGAAAGTTTAAAGGAATATCTTGAGGCAGGAGTTGCAAACCAATTCCGAACTGCTCAGGCTTATTTTCTGCTCGGCAAAATTTATCTTAAAAGAAGAGAATGGGATCTGTCCCTGTTGAATTTTGAAAGGGCTGAAAAAATATTTGAATCTCTTGGAGCTAAATTTCAGTTTGCAAGAACAAAGTGCTATAAAACATATACATCGGCAATATTCGAGGAGAGGGAGCCGGACGAAGAAGAGCTTGAACTCTGTCGAAGAATCCTGAATCAGGTGGGGGCTCGCGAGATTTTGAGGGAAGTAGAACTTGATATTTTCAAGCTAATTGAAGGATAATTAAACAATGCCCGCTGCTGATATTTACGGTGAATCCTTAAAAGGTTTCAGCGCCAGCTATCTCGGAATTCTTTACCGTGTATCCGTAATTCTTAATTCTACACTCGATCTAAGAAAAACACTCCAGTACCTCACAGACATCGTAAAAGAAGTTGTTAATGCCGAAAGATGTGTTATTGATCTAAGGGAAGAGTGCTGCGGTGTTAAAAGAGAAACTTTTAACTTTTCTGAAGATCAGATAACAGATTTGAGCGAAACAATTCTTAAGGAAATTTATTCCACTGGCAGGAGTATAAGGATAATTGACGCCCAGAATCACGATGACTTCAAGAACAGAAAAAGTGTGAAAAGACTTGGATTACGGTCAGTTCTTGCTGTACCCATTAAACAAAAAGACGAAATACTCGGCGTGATTTACATTGATAATAGAAAGATCGTGAACGCATTTTCTGATCAGGAGCAGAGGTTACTTGAGGCGATTGCCAATGCTGCAGCAATTGCAATAAGAAATTCTCGTGAATACACGACCCTGAACCAGTCAATCGTGGACATCAGGGATAGTTTGTTAAAAGAAAACTTCTACATTGAAGATTTCCTTGTTGTTAGCGATAAGATGAAAGAGGTCGTCGATCATATCGAGAGAATCAAAGATAAGGATCATTTAAATGTTTTGATAATCGGGGAAACCGGTGTGGGCAAAGAACTTGTTGCACGAGCAATACACCTAAAATCAAAGAGAGCAAAGATGCCGTTTAGTACAGTAAACTGCCCCAATCTTTCTGAAAACCTATTTGAGTCCCATCTTTTTGGATATAAAAGGGGGGCGTTTACAGGTGCAAACAAGGACCATAAGGGAAAAATTTATATTGCCGATGGTGGAACCGTCTTCCTTGACGAAATTGGTGACCTCTCTCCTGAGCTTCAGGCAAGATTCCTCAAGGTAATTGAAACTGGAGAAATTGAAGTTCTTGGCGAAAATAAAACGCGGACGGTTGATGTGAGGTTTATATCAGCAACTCACAGGGATATCGAAGCTATGGTTGAAAGAGGAGAGTTCAGAGAAGATCTTTACTACAGACTTGCAGGTTACATCATAGAAGTACCTCCTTTGAGAGAAAGAAAAGAGGAGATTATTCCGCTGGCAAATTATTTCCTGCTAAAGTTTTCTGATAAATCAATAAAGGGATTTACTGCAAAGGCCAAGGAAAAACTCCTGTCCTATGACTATCCTGGTAATGTAAGAGAGCTAAAATCAATAGTTTCAAGAGCAATTGCTCTGGCTGAGGGAGAGTATATCACTGATAAAGACATTGTCATCGTTAGAAAAAAGAAAAAGTTTCCAGCATCTTCGGATGTTTTGCCACTTAAAGAAGTCGAGAGGAGGCACATTCTCAAAGTTCTTGAAAAAACAGGGTGGAACATCTCGGAGTCTGCCAGAATTCTGGGAATAACAAGACAGACATTGAGAAACAAGATAAAGGAATACGATCTTAAAAAACCAGATTCAATCTCCTGAATTTTGATCATTGAACAATCAAATTCCGCAACTTTGCTACATGCATTAGCGGCTGATGAATTTCTGTCAAACAAAATAATTAAGGGCTTGAAATAGATGTTTTGTCAACATCATTTGTTTTTCCCTTCTACTTTGCAAAAAACTTCCCTGTATTTTCAACCAATCCTGCAATTCATCTTCAAATAATTTCTTTTACAAAAGTACGGCTAATTTTTTCATTATTTTGCTTACAGGTTTGAATTGCCACATAGAAAGCTCTTTAGGATTTAATCGAGGGGTGAGAGGATTTCTCACTTCGCGGACGGGTTTACCAAAATCTAAATAGAAGAAAGATTTTCTTTGCACAACTCTTCCACTTTTGCTTGAGGAATTCACAACTAATCTTCCCTTCCGCTGTGTAGGGTGCTTATCACCTTCCCTCCCGCTTGAGGAAGTCACATCCAATCTTTTCTCCTGCTGATGGGAGGGGCACCTATCAACTCTTCTTCCGCTTGTTAAAGAAGTACCCAATCTTTCCTCCACCTGTGCGGGGAACTCATCACCTCCTCTCTCTTGTAGAAGTTAGTACCCAATTTTTCCTCCACCTGTGCGAAGGATCACCTATTACCTCTTTCAGCTTGAAGAGGTTACCGCCAATCTTTCTTTCTGCTGAGTGGGAGGGTCACCCACAAACTCCTCCTCCGCTTTACGGGAGGGGATTGAGGGGAGGGCAAAAAAGCACCACCAGCTTTCCCCTGTCAGATCTGCTATTTCTGCCCCCTCCTTTGTCCTCTTCCACAATACTAACGCACTTCGGGGGAGTATATGCCTGCGGGATACCTGTCTTGAGGGATCTACCTGCAACTCCCTCCCGATTGTCAGAAAATCCATTGCCAATCTCCACTCCCGAGTAGTGGGGGACACCCACAACCTTCCCTCCCACTTTGCGGGAGGGGATTGAGGGGAGGGTAAAAAAGCACCACCAGCTTTCCCCTGTCAGATTCACTCTTTCTGCCCCCTCCTTTATCCTTCCCCAAAGCAAAGAAGCTTTGGGGAAGGGTTTTGAGAGTGTCGCCAGCAGTATGAGAGAAGGATCACCCACAACCTCCCCTCCCGCTTTACGGGAGGGGATTGAGGGGAGGGTAAAAAAGCACCACCAGCTTTCCCCTGTCAGATCCGCCTTCTTGCCCCCTTTGTCCTCTCCCACAGTGCTAACGCACTTCGGGGGAATATATGCCTGCGGGATACCTGTCTTGAGGGATCTACCTACAACTCCCTCCCGATTGTCAGAAAATCCATTGCCAACCTCCCCTCCCGAGTAGTGGGGGTCATCCACAACCTCCCCTCCCGCTTTGCGGGAGGGGATTGAGGGGAGGGCAAAAAAGTACCACCAGCTCTTTCCTGTCAGATCTGCCTTCTTGCTTCCTTTGTCCTCTCCCACAGTGCTAACGCACTTCGGGGGAATATATGCCTGCGAGATACCTGTCATGAGGGATCTATCTACAACTCCCTCCCGATTGTCAGAAAATCCACTGCCAACCTCCCCTCCCGAGTAGTGGGGGTCACCCACAACCTCCCCTCCCGCTTTGCGGGAGGGGATTGAGGGGAGGGCAAAAAAGTACCACCAGCTTTCCCCTGTCAGATCCGCTCTTTCTGCCCCCTCCTTTGTCCTCTTCCACAGTGCTAACGCACTTCAGGGGAGTAT
>CAZNDM010000139.1:0-9048 GCA_964571845.1 uncultured bacterium
TTTACCAGTTTCGCACAATTGAGAGATTGAAGTGTCTCTGTGATCTCTCGCCTCCTGATATCCGCGCCTGGCCATAAATGTTGAATCCAAGAGGAAGTCTCCCGTTTAGACCTGCACGGAAAAAACTGCTCCTGTTTTCATCTTCACTTATAAATTCCATACCAAGATAGGGTCTCAGATTCCCTATCATGTACGAAAAATCAAAACCGGAGGAAGTCGAGCTGTAATCTCCTGAGATTGCAGAGGCAAACAGGTTGATTGAGAGAGGGATCTTCAGTGAGATACTGTGATTGAGAGATAGAGTGTTGTATGCAGGACTCCCGCTCAGCGAATCCACATTCTCCTGATGGGAAAAAGAGATTCCAGTGAACATAAAAGTACCGGCAAGGCTGTAGCCGTATCCAGACGAGAGTGAATAGTTTCTTGTCAGTATTTCAACTTCACCCCTGTCTTTGACGATCTCGTAGCTTACGAAGAGTGAGGGTAAACGGACAGGAGAAATTCCGAAGTACACGGAGAGATCACTCGTTTTTGTGGTTACAACCTTGTCGTTTAGCAGGTTGTCCCTATAATTGCTGATCGATGAGCCAAGGTTAACAAGACCATTAAATGTTGAGAGATTGATCTCAACTTTGTAGCCCAGAACATCTGTCTTGACATTGTCAGCACCAAAGGATCTGTATCCCGGTCCCACATAATAGGTGGATGTGGCAACACTTAAACCACCTGCCTGAAGCTGCAATCCACCGTTAAATGCCAGATCCGCGTGTGACGAGAGTCGAGGCTTAAAGATTTCGCGTATCCACCCGGGAATATCCTCCTTGCTTATAACTGTATCCCTTGTATCTTCCGTAATTTCAGAGACATTGAGTTCCCAGAACAGGCTGATAGCGCGTTTTATGCTCAGTCTGCTCTCCATTCCCACGACGAAGTTTTCCATGGGTGAGATCGTATCTTCTGAAGTTGCACCAGCATCCCAGGAATGAAGAAAATGGAAGTGAACATGGGAATATTCAGGTCGCC
This sequence comes from uncultured bacterium, assembly GCA_964571845.1. Lineage (GTDB taxonomy): Bacteria > Hydrothermota > Hydrothermia > B15-G9 > WFZT01 > WFZT01. The sequence continues at coordinate 1,024 of CAZNDM010000139.1, forward strand.
CCACACCAAATTTATAGGCTCTTATCTCTCTGCGGTAGTAGAGTGAATCCATAGATGACTCGATGTAACCACTCGCCGACTGGATAAAAATTTTCCAGGGAGAATACTTGATATTGAATCCTTTGATCGTGATACCGGATAACACAAGCGGGCTGAAAAATGGTTCAGTGTAACCTATGTCGATCCCGGGAAATTTAAGAAAGAAAGATGGAACTCCGGGTAGATGCGGAATCAATCTTTCGGGACTGAAAGAGATGGTAAAGCTTTCAAGCTGTTCTTTTAAATAAACTTCGGGCCGAATGAAGTTGAGATTCAACTTAACGGGCATTCCAGCGATATTGATCTGTGGCTCAAAGATCCATCTTACGCAGGAGGATGAAGGCATCCCGGCTGTCGAATCGTAATATGCCAGAAACTGAAACCTGCCCGAGAAATTCACGCTGGAGAGGAGCACCAAGAGAAGTACGCCCATCGCAACTCCTCCTATTCAAACCTTATACTTCTTACATCAGACGGTTCGGATCTATTTCCATTAGATAGAATCAGGACGATCCTGTAATAGTAGGTGGTTCCCCTTTCAACGAATATATCTGTAAATGTGTTGTCTTTCACGATGGGGCTGATCTGACGGAAGATGCCGTCAGGGGAGTCTTTTCGATACACGATAAAGCCGATGAAATTGGGATTGTAAGCCGGTCTCCAGCTTAGATTTATGCCAGACGATGTCCTTCTGATACGCCTTATGACAGGTTTTGAGGGCCCGATAAAACTGAAAGTGTAAGTCGAATAAACTTCTGATGGCTCGCTTACATTTCCGAGAACATCCACGCCTCTGACCCTGTAAAAGTATCTGACTTTTGGCTCAACCTTTGTGTCAAGGAAGGAGAATACCGTATCCCGCGCACTGATGTTTGTCGGGTGAATATCGCTACAGGACACGGATTCCGGAAGGGAGAGCTTCGGAGAGATCGTTTCCCATGTGCCTCCTTCTTCCTTTCTTTCAACAACAAATCCGAAAAGGTCCTGTATGGGCGGCGAGATCCACTGTATGAGAATCGCCATATTACGGGCTTTCAATCCCACAATAACAGGTGGCGGTGGCGGCGTTTTTTCAATGGGTTTAATACACTTCATTTCAGAAGTGTCACTTAGATTGTGGCTGTTGTCCACAGCAAGGACAGCATATCTGTAGCACAGGGGGGAATTTGGAGGTACGGATTTATCAATATATACGACAGAGTCAGCCGGCTGAACAAAATCGATGTATTCAAGCGGATAATGGACTCTTTTTCCTTCAATAACAGTATCTCCGCAGATTCCACGCAGTATGAGATAGCCATCTACATCGGGTGAATTGGACCTTGTCCATTCGATCCTGATCCCCTCGACTGTGGACGAGAGCTCTATTCTTTCCGGCTTTTCCGGTGGATATTCGTCCCTTGCACTGTATGCTGCCGTGTATCTGAAGTCACTCTCATTTCCCGCTGCATCAACTGCCATCACATAATAAAAGAACACCTTTGATCCGAACTTTGGATGGAGTTCTTCACTCACATCTTCAAAAGTCATTTCGCTGACACTACCGGTCGGGGCACTTACCTCACCTATCATTACTTCATCCATCCCGTTTTCGTGTCTGTAAATCCTGTAACTTTTAATTCCGTTGTATTCAATGTGTCCGTCAACGTCCAGATGGACCGGGGTCCAGGATACGATGGCTCCGTTTGGACTTTCCGTAACATTTACGGCAACTGGTTGCGGAGGTGTTCTGTCGCGAGGTGTGGCGCGAACAACTCCCCTCTGCGGTGCTTTTCTGCCAAGCAGGTCATAGGCTATTATCTTATATTCATAAGTGGTATCGTTGAACGGGCCGTAAATGTGCCTTCCCAGAACTTCCCGATAGGTAAATAGAGAGTCAATCCATGTGATTGCATCTGTAAATCCCGGTCTTGGTCTGATGCGGTTTCCGTTTAAATCTGTATTGACAACTGAGACAATTACAGAGCGATTTATCCTCTTAAAAATTCTCTCACCCTGTTTTCTCCGCTTAATAACATAGCGGACCGCAGCCGGAATAGAATCCCAGCACAGGAGGACTTTCGAGTCCCCTTCATAAACTTCAACATTGCGAGGACTCTCGAGCCTTGGAAGTCTTCCTGCAATTACAGACATGGTGTCGAGAAATTCGCCTGTCTCTGTACCTCCGGGCAAAATTCCCTTAAGTCCGTAGGTTACAGTCTCACCGGTCGTTATCTGAGAGTCAATGTATGCCTGTCCAAACACAACGCCGATTCTGTAAAAGACCGTTGCGTAGAATCTCACTTTTCTTTCAAGATTGGGGTCCGCAGAACCGCTACGGATTTCACTTGCCACAGCGCATGGATCCGGTGAAATATTGCTCGTGAATTCCGTGTATGCGTCAGATGGTGGACCCAAAATCGCCTGTATCTCGTCACAATCTGTCAGAACCTGTATGGGTTCGCGGTTAATCTTTTCAAACGAAGAACCCTCTGTTTTTTTGTAAAGATTGTATCCGATGTAGTCATCGCCGTGAGACCAAACGATGATTATCCTGTCTATGTCTGATTGGACCAGCATTTTTACATTGCCGGTCCCGAACAATAAACCGGTGAAAAGAACCGTGTACAAGAATTTCCTACTCAATGTAAAACCCCCTTGTTGAATTGTAGCCCACATCAATGTTTACACTGCCACAAATCACAAAAGCGACGCAGCCTCTGAGTTCCATACTTCCCTCAATTGCAAAAGGACAGGGACCTGTGAACTCAAGTTCGAGCTCACCTGACGCATAGACAAGACCCCACAGGATTTCTCCGTAGAGATAGACGCCGAGATCTCCAACGAGGTACTGCCCATCAAGTGCAGCACAGACCGCCCCTTCCCTCAGAGAGGAGAATACCCCTATGCCGAGGTAAACCTCAATTCCTCCACCAAATATTCCAATGTCAATGGAACTCGAGACATCAATAAAGGCATAAAATCCTGTCAATCTATCCGTTAGATTGTCGAGATCGACACCAAACCTGCCCTCACTGTGCCTCATCACCCAGGCTTCGTTTTTAGGGGCATTAACACCCATGAAAAATCCACCTTCAACACCTGCACCGAGACCGATACTCGGTGTGCCACCCACTGAGATTATCGATGACAGCTGACCGGATGTAAAAAATCCTGAAAGTCCAGCCATCCCCTGCACATAGAAGTACTCGGGACTGATCTTCATGGAAAGTTTGCCATAGGCGGTGATTCCTGCGCCCACCACGGATGAAAATCCTGCGGATATGTCGATCCTGCCTTCAACATCACCCTCGATAATCCGATTATTCGGCTCAATGTAAAGTCTTGCGTAAGCATCCATTTCAACGCCTTCGAGAGATTTCATAACAAACCGCCCGGCAATGGAAATCTGATATACATCGGGTTCTATGCTCAAACTCACTCGTGCATAAGCCCCGGTTGCCCTCATAAAAATAGGATTGGGATTTTCCGTTGACGAAACCGCCAGCTCACCTCCAATTACCATCCTCTCGATCACATTCCCTTCAAAATAGACACATCCCCAGATATTCGTAACATTTCCAATGTTGGATAAAAAGCTTGTCCTGATCCTCGTGGTAGTCTCGGTCCTCAAACACATACTCGTCGCGAGGCTGTCGAACATGGCCTCCACTTCTGTGGTAACATTGTTTAACACCTGAACAGTAGCTGTGCCGGTTCCGATGAAACCGTACTGCTGGGCACTATCATACACTACTTCGCTCATATTGAATGTCGCCTGATTCGCCCATTCTCCCTCCAATCCGAAGGATCGGGGATCGTATAAATAGACCAGTCTCCCCCTGTACAGTGTATCTGGCACATCGTATTTATGGTCGTAAATCGTCAAGATCGTGTCAGTAATTCCGAAGAACCTGAAGTGCAGTCTCCCTTTTATGATTAATGCACCCAGCAGGCTCTGCGTATCGGGAATATCAGCCTGATATTCAGAAAGTGCCCCTGATACGAGTGTTAGAGGGAAGCCGTCAAATTTGAGATGGGGGTTACCCTGATTGAAGTAAAAATCACCGGCATGTCCATCGGCAAAAATGGCACCCCAGATGATGTTAAATGGAGAGGAGAAATGAACAGGCTCTGAAATGTCAGCATCTGTAAAGAGCACCCTGCCGGTTCTGATACTCATGACTCCTCTGCGAGCCATAAAGATGAGACCCCAGTAATCAAGCGTGTCGGGGTGTGAAAAGGAGATCTCCCCGCCTATGAACATACCCGTTGAAGTGAGGTTCAACCTTCTGAAATTAAATTCAATTCCCGAAGGGTAGGGGAGTTCATCTGCCTTTCCATCCAGCCTTGCATCAAACAAAGAGTTTCCGGCAAAAGCAATATTGAAATAAAACGAATCCCTCGGTCTTGATATAAACTTCAGACCAAATTTTGCATCTGCCTGATAATCACTTTCTCCCGGACGACCAAACTGTCCCTTCCAGATTGAGTCGTTTCTCTCTTCGAACCACAGCTTACCTGTAACCCCTTGCTCCATTATCCAGATCCAGCCGCTCATGGCTCTGCATTTCAGCTTTATCGCGTCATTTTTCAGATCTTCAGACCAGATGAAGAGGATGTCTGAACTTTCTATTTGAAAAGCCAGTCCCCTCAGGGTATCAACTGAGAAAAGAGACTCGTCAATAAGACGGTCACCGTCAACAGGTGACTCGAATTCAAGTGGCTCTGCCGAAAACCTGAAATAGGCTCTCCCCGGATGAAAGATCCCGAAATTTCCCCATTTAAATGCTGGGATCTTTTCAACCACTCCTGTGAGTGTAAGGGTGGAGTCAAAAGGTACGGAATCAATTGTTACACTCACGGTATCATCTTTTTCTAAGCTGAGAACACCGTTTTCACCCACAGGCAGCAAAAGCTTGCCCTTGATGTAGCCCTTTTTTACCCTGTTTTTACTGAACCGAATTGCCGCTTCGCTTACATCAAAAACAAAGCCATAGGGAGAGACTGTGGTGAATTTGAAAGGAGATGTGAGCAGGAGATCCGCACTGAACCCGTCCTTATTTACATGACCACCTGAGAATTCGTACTGCCCATAGATGAATCCGTGGTTCGATGTGAGCATCTCGTGCCGCATGATGGTCTCTCCGTGCGAGATGTAAATCCCATATCTCGAAGTCCCCGGCCTCCACCTCCCCGGCAGACCACCCGGTCCTTTACCATGTCGTCTCGGTGGACTGAATTCAAGGGCAATATCTCCTGTGGTTCTAAAAAATACATCACCAGCTCTGAATTGCTGGTCAGATGCGGGAACTCTCGTACTGAAATGAAGTGATGGATCAACCCTGCACTTTATGTTCGGAATGACCCAGGGGTCCGGTCCCGATACATCGTGCACCGCGAGAGCCGCAACTGAGATTGTGGCTTTCGCAGATTCCGGCATCATGACAATGTTAAAAACTCTGAAGTCGAATCCCTCTTTATGCAGGACGATCCCCGTGTCAAACTCTGCGGTTACGCTGCCACTTACGATCCTCAGCGTATCACCGGCAGTATTTGACGAGGCAAGATTTGAAAAAGTTACATCAAAATAAACTCTCGAAGAGGTGAGCTCGTCAATAAAAAACGACCTTCCACCACCAGATAGGTTCCTGTAAGTTGCGGAAGGTTCGTAAAAATTGACTTCAACGACGAATTTGCCAATTTTTAGCACCCGGGGTAGTAAAACTCCTTCGGATCTTATGTAATAGAATTCCCTGACAGCACTTTTCCCGTCGTTTCTCCCCAGTGGATCTCCGTTTTCATCAATTGCCTGAACCTGCCAGATGTATCGACCCTGCATCAGCACAGGAGACCTCATACCGTGGAAGTAGGATGTTGTGAAAAGTGTCTTTTCCAGCACAGGAGGTCTGCTCATAGCAGTACTGTAGTCATCCCCCGGTAGTAACTGCCATACCCTGAGGATGTATCTTACCGGAAGTCTTGTATTTACCCTTGTCCACGAAAACCTCAATAGTCTGATGGTGTCCCGATCCCCCGGATCAAGAAGTCTTGGTGGGGCGGGGAAAGAAATTTCAAATTCATCGCATCCGGTGACAGCAGAGGAGCTGGAGCCAGACGGGTAAACAGATACACAGAGTCTGTAGAGCCCTTCCGGGATCTTCCCTGTTCTGTAAACGATGTCTGCCACATTTCTGTCGTATGTAACGCTGTTCCAGTCAACCATCTGAATGTTTGTCAGATTAATCGTCTGGTGGGGATTAATCGAAAGGGTTTTGCTCCAGCCTTCAAAAATTCTGCCCTTTGAACTGTGGGTGAGAACAGCTTTGAGTCGGAATCTTGCCATGCTACTTCCATAGTAACTTACAGAGAGGGTAACGATCGAAGGATTTCGTTCCCATTCTCTTACCCTTGCAGGTGGATGCGGGGAGATCTGGAGATTAACTCTCCACTGCGCAGAAAGTGTGGAAAAAAACGCCAGAAGATAAAGGATTTTTTTCATAAATCCCCCTTATTGTTTTTTGATTATCCTTACAGGGTTTTTCCAGTCAGACGGGGCTATCTTCACCCTCCTGTTGGGCTCAACCGTGATCATCCGGGCTCGAGACTCGATTTTTCTCCCGTTATTCCAGAGTGATGTTTTGATCCTGTATCTTAGAATTTTATTTGCTTTAAAAGTCATCTCACCCCCTTTCTTGAGTGAGATATTAATTTCTGTCCCTCTTCCCGGCCTCATGTCCGAGATAATGAATTCTTTTGCAACCTTCCCCCTTGCATCCTCAATAGAAGAGAGTCTCATTTTCAGGTTTGGTGAGCCCTCAATTGTTTTAATTGCAAGCTCTCTTTTTGAAATCTTGTTTATCCGGATCTCGCTCCTCTGCCTGCCGTTGAATTCTATGTCTGCAATGAGTCTCCCTGAGACGATTTTTAGCCTGCTCAGTCTTTTCTCGGATTTGACTTCAAAGTTGAGTGGAGTGTCATGCCCTTTAAGAATCACATATTTTTCTGTTCTTCCCCTTTGCTGTGAGCCAAAGAAATCTGGTATGAATAATACTCCTTCCAGCTTTTTTGAAGGATCAGTTTCAAAATCTTCGATACTGTTGTGGATGTCGCCTCCCTGCTTAAAAAGCCTTCTTCCGGCTGTATCTGTAACCTGGACCACGCCACCGTCGTTGATGATAAATTTTCCCACGATCTCCGCTGCGTTGGACATTATAAATGGATTTGTAGAAGGTTTCAGGGCTGCTTTACCGGAAAACGCCATTATCCATCCATCATAAACAGCAGAATCGCCGCTGGCATAATACCTTTTGAAAACATAGTCAACGGTTGGTGAGGTTTTTATGTCAATATAATTCATTCCGTTGTCATAATAGGCGGGATTACTCCAGTAAGGGAGTGTGGGGTCGTACACGAATATCTTTATCTGACCGGGACTCCTTTCAACCCGGTACGGCAGTATCGAGTGTCCCCCTGAAACAGTTCCTTTAGACACACTGACGATGGGAAAGTCGTCCTTTTGTTCGAGTAGCTGCTCGACAATTTCTGCCACTCGTAGTGGGTCCCTGTAGCCTCCGGCTGAAAGATACCTTACCATTTCCCGGACAAAATCTGTCCCGCATTGCCTTATATGTAGCATAAAAATTACATTTCTGAGTCTCGGGTAGATGGGGGAAGTTTCGTCTCTACTGTACTTACCTATGGGTTTGCAGAATCCTTCATATCCATTTTCAATAAGAACGCCACCCACGAGTGCACACATGCCGAAACAGACTCCGTCACTTCCAATGTGCCTGACAGTTTCATAAAATTCCACATCAAGGTTATTCGTGGAATCCACTCCTATGAAGGCTTTTTCAAAAATAGACCAGGGGATGTCATCAACATGCCTGTTCATTATCTGGAGCGTGTGGGTTTTGATGAAAGTGTTTTGACCCCATAGAGGAAGGACAAATACCACCCCCATAATCAATAACTTTTTAATGGTCCCCATACACACCTCCTTTT
>CAZNDM010000140.1:0-31859 GCA_964571845.1 uncultured bacterium
CTGTGGGTGAACCTTCCATGAATTGAGAGGGGAGGTTGGATGTGGGTTCTTCCACTTCGTGGGAGAAGAGATTGTAGATGTCCTCTCTCGCAAATCGGTAGGGAAGTTGAGGATGACCCTCCCACTTCGTAGGTGGGGATATTACAGGTGGATCTTCTCTCAAGCAGGAGGAGATAAAGAGGTTTTTCTGCAAATTGACCGGTAAAATATTTTTCGAACAGTCTCAATTTAGGGATACTGAAAAGTTTTTCGGAGAAAAGGAGACCGGGAATTAAGTAAACCTTTTGATAAATAAAGCGGATTGGGAATTTATATAAAAAAGATGGGGGGCGCCCGCCGAAGGCGGGCGCCCCCCATCTTTTACCCTTTACCTTCTTACTTGTTCACCAGTTCTTTCAGCTGATTTGAAGCCTTAAACACGGGCGCCTTCCTGGCAGGAATTGTGATCTCCTCTCTCGTTCTCGGATTTCTCCCTCTCCTCTCGCCTCTCTCTCTGACCATGAATGTACCGAAACCGATGATCCTCACAGGCTCTCCCTTCGCAAGAGCCTCCTTCACCACATCAATCACGGCCTCAACGGCCTTTGCTGCCTCTCTCTTTGTCATGTTTGCCTTTTCGGCAACTGCTGCAACCAACTCTTGCTTGTTCATACTTTACCTCCTTTTGTTGTTTTTTCAAGCATTTCCAATTCTTTCGATAATTTTGTTAATATTTAAGGGATTTAGAGTATCCTGTCAAGACTTTTCCCATGAATAAAGGGATTTCGGAGATTTTTGTATCGGAACACCCTGAAATTAAATGAATGCCCCCTCTTCGATCATTTTCGCAATTCGCTCGATTTCATGTGATATTACGCGATCTTCCAACCCCGGGTCAGTCACCCTATCAAGAATTTTCAATATACGATCACTGCCCTGACCCGGTTTGCCCCTTCGAAACTTCAATGCCCTGTGGGCGACGAGAAATTCGATGGCGACTATCCTTGCCACATTTCTAAGAAGCTCAAGAGCCTTTATCGCCGCATTCGGCGCCATGCTTACATGGTCCTCCCTATTGGCACTCGTTGGGATCGTATCCACTGTTGCAGGATGTGCAAGAGTTTTGTTCTCTGACGCAAGAGCGGCAGCCGTGTATTGAGCCAGCATAAAACCATTCATCAATCCAGGCTCCCTGGCAAGAAACATTGGCAATCCCCTGTTTAACCTCTTATCGAGCAATCTAAAGATTCTTCTCTCAGCCATATTTCCCAGATCAGCAAAAGCAATCTTCAGGAAATCCATTGCAAACCCGGGATACTCTGCATGAAAGTTTCCGGCTGAAAATGCTCTATTGGGATATTCCTCATGAGGCAGAATCACGGGGTTATCTGTGACTCCGTTTATTTCCTCTGTTAGCCACTTTTCGGCAAGTTTAAGGGTCTCAAGAACAGGTCCATATACCTGCGGGATACAGCGTATGGAATAGGCGTCCTGAACATGACCAAATTCTCTTCTGACATTGGAGGAGGACTGCACCTTCTCCTCTGTCAAAATAAGCTCGCTACCCTTTATCAGCTCTTTAACCCTTCTTGCAACTTCAACCTGTCCCCAATGCCCCCTGAGTTCCATAACTTCAATGTTGAAGGCACTTTCAAAACCTCCGAGGGCTTCCATACTAAGGGCAGCGGATTTCAAGGCAGCATCGAAGACCTTTCTTGCAAGGTCAATGGCAAAGATGGACAGAGCAGATGTGAAGGCTGTTCCATTGTTCAAGGCGAGTCCCTCTTTTGCCTCAAGGACAATTCTGTCAATCCCGGCTCTATGGAGGGCAAGTATTGCAGGCATCCTGACCCATCCATCCTGCCAGTAAAAAGCCTCTCCGCCGAGCTGATAGACCTCTTTCCTCTCCGATTCTGTCAGGCTATCACCTTCGATTAATCTGGTGAGGAGTTCGTTCTCCCGTTTTTGAACCTCCGGTCTTGGATCTTTCGTAAAGGTAAGCGCAACATGAGAAAGTGGTGCAAGGTCTCCACTGGCACCCACAGAACCCTTTAGGGGGACAACGGGAGTAACACCTTTTTCAAGCATTTTTAAAATCGTTTCGATTACAACCGGTCTGACTCCAGAATAGCCTCGAGCAAGTGAATTAAGTCTTATTAGCATCGTTGCACGAACAATTTCCGGTGGTGCGGGTTCCCCAACCCCTGTAGAGTGTGAAACAATCAGGTATCTCTGCAGGAGTCTAACTTCCTCAACTGGTATGGTTCTCTCGGCATTGGCGCCAAAACCAGTTGTTATGCCATATATTACCTTTCTGGTGTAAACCGATTCCTCAACGATCTGTCGAGATTTTTCGATTCTTTTTAGACTCTCTGGGGAAACAGTTATTTCAGTAGTACCCGGTTTTTCCCTGGCAATTTTGAGGACATCGTCAATTGTAAGGGAATGACCATCAATCTCCATGGATTTCCTCTTTAATAACCCTCACAGCCTCCTCAATTTTCATCCTTTCCTGTGTTTCTGTTTTCAAATTCTTGAGCGTAACCTCTCCTGCCTCGATCTCATCAGGACCGTAAAAGACGGCAAATGGGATGCCGCGGTCGCTGGCATAGCCGAGCTGTGCACGGAGATTCTTTTTGCCAAGGTAAAGATCCACATTCAACCCCTCGTCCCTGAGTTTTTTAGCAAGTCTTGCAGAATCGTGGATAAACTCTTTCCTGAAGACCGTTACAAGCACATGTGTATGGGTTTTCATATCAGGTAAAATTCCAAGATCAAGGAGTCCCTGGTAAATCCTCTCAAGACCGAGACTGCCGCCTGTTGCCGGGAAATCTCTCCCTGAAAAAATCTTTATGAGGCCATCGTATCTGCCTCCGCCGCTCACACTCGGGAGGGATACATCCTCGAGAACGGCTTCGTAGATGGGTCCGGTGTAGTAATCAAGTCCGCGGGCAAGGCTGAGATCCACCCTGATGTGAGTCTCTGGAACTCCAAGGATTTTCAGGTAATCCAGGAGTTCTTTTAATTCAGAGATACCCGCAAGACCTGATTCTCCAAAAAAGTTCTGTCCAAAGGAGAGCGCCTCGTCGTTGGATTTAAACTCTGCCGTAATTATTTGCTGGATTTTTGAAATAGCAGTATTACTGTATCCTTTATCAGCAAGCTCTTCGATTACCCCATCCACTCCAATTTTGTCGAGTTTGTCAATTATCCTTGCCGTTTCATGTTCCTTTTCAACAGGAATTTCAGCAATTTCAATAAGGCCTCGGATAACCTTTCTGGAGTTCACCTTTATTGTAAATTTTTTGAATCCGAGTGTATGAAGGCTTTCATAAACGATAGCTATGATTTCGGCATCAGCCATAAGAGAGGATGTTCCCACGATATCGAAATCACATTGATAAAACTCGCGGTATCTCCCTTTCTGTGGACTATCGGCTCTCCACACTGGAGCGATCTGATACCTTTTGAAAGGTTTTGGAATATCCGGATGCATGGCAATCACACGAGAAAGGGGCACTGTGAGGTCGTAGCGTAGTCCCACATCTCTTCCGCCATGGTCCTTGAACCTGTATATGAGCATTTCGGCATCCTCACCGTACTTGCCACCGAGAGTCTCCCAGAGCTCGATCGAAGGAGTCTCAAGAGGGTCAAAGCCATACTTTCTGAAAACTTTTTTAAGCTGTTCAACTATAAACTCTCTTCTTACCGCATCTTCTGGTAGATAGTCTCTTGTACCTTTTAAAACAGCTGGTTTTACTCTCTTTGCCATTTTTAGTCCTCTAAAATTTTCAGGATTTCATCAAGGGTAAAACCTGGAATTTCCAGCCTTTTATCTCTTGATGTCTCACCGGATTTCAGGCGGACATCTGACCTGCTTATTCTGAGTTTTTTTGCCAGAAATTTAATGAGTTCTTCGTTTGCCCTGCCTTTTTCAGGCGGGGCAGCAACGTCGATTTTTAAAATCTTTTCTCCGTTGTGAACAATGACACCTCTGAACCTTGTTGAAGGTGCAGAGGGCTTGACTTTGATGTTAATAACGGGCATCAGAACTTTACTTTTGGAACCTCTGTTTTCCCCTGTTCAGCCTTAAAGTAAGGCTGTTCCTGGAACCCAAAGAGTCGGGCAACTATGTTTGTTGGGAATTTTTTAATTGCAATATTGTAATTTCTCACAGCTTCGTTATATCTGATGCGTGCGACAGCGATCCGATTTTCAGTTCCAGCAAGTTCATCCATCAACCTGATGAAGGTCTGATCAGCCTTGAGCTGGGGGTAGTTTTCAATCACAGCGAGCAAACGGGAGAGAGCTGCGTCGAGCTGGGCATTAGCCTGAATCCTTTCCTGGCGTGTGCGAGCGCCTGCAAGCTTTGCCCGCGCATCTGCCACATATTTGAAGATCTCCTTCTCGTGACTCGCATACCCTTTGACTGTATTGACCAGATTGGGTATAAGATCAGCTCTCCTCTGCATCTGAGTCTCAATCTGGGACCAGTACAGATCCACCTGCTCTCTTAGAGACACCAGCCGGTTGTATGCCGACACAAGTGGAAAGATGAAGAGAACAGCAAGAACAGCAACGCCGATAAGTAGCTTCTTCATTTTAGAATTTGTAAGGGATAATCATGCGAATTCTTCTGAAATCTGCTTTATCAACAAGATCCGGCTGTCTCAGGTGTCTCTTTCTTTTGCGTGTTTTCTTGGTCAATATGTGGCTCTTGAATGCATGTCTTCTTTTAATTTTCCCGGATCCTGTAACCTTGAATCTCTTTGCTGCTGATCTTTTGGTTTTAAACTTTGGCATTGTGACTCAACCTCCTTTCTTTTTTATTGTCGGTCTGATAAGTGAAGTGATATATCTTCCTTCCATTTTAGGAGGAACTTCCACGGCGGACATATCGGACAGCTCCTCTAAGATGGAATTTATCAACTTAAAACCTTTGTCCTGATGGACTATTTCCCGTCCTTTAAAAAAAATTTTGACCTTAACTTTATGGCCATCTTCAAGGAATTCACGCACCTTTTTCAGCTTTGTTTCAAGGTCGTGCTTATCAATAGAAGGTCTGAAGGAAATTTCCTTAACCTCGCCTGCCTGCTTCTTTTTAGCCTCTTTTTTCCGTTTTTTCTCTTCATACTTGAACTTCCCATAATCCATGATCTTGGCAACCGGAGGATTGGCATTGGGTGCCACCTCCACAAGATCCAGATTCATGGAATATGCGAGTTCCAGTGCGTCCCTTGTTTTCATTATTCCAAGCTGTTTGCCATCAGGGCCTATGACCCTTACCTCAGGTACCCTTATCCTTTCATTTACCCTGTGTTCCTCAGGGTCCCTTCTTACCTTTCTGTAAAATCTTCCTCTAATTTTAACTACCTCCTTTTACTTATAAGTTCATCAAGCATTTTGGTAAACTCATCGAGTTCCATCCGTCCAATATCCCCTTCCCCGTGCTTCCGCACGGATACCAATCCCTTCTCTTCCTCCTCTTTACCAATAATTAACATAAATGGAATCTTTTGCTTTTCTGCCTCACGGATCTTGTAGCCGATTTTCTCTGATCTGTGGTCAAGCTCGACCCTGTAACCGCGAGCAAATAGATTATCGTAGATCTCCTTTGCATAATCAATATTTTGATCTGTTATTGGCAGGATTTTAACCTGCACCGGTGCAAGCCAGACAGGGAAATTTCCACCATAATGTTCTATCAGCGTACCAAAGAACCTCTCAAGGGATCCCATCAGGGCACGGTGTATCATGTAAGGTCTTTTGTCCTTGCCATCCTTGTCGCGATATGTTACATCAAACCTTTCAGGAAGATTAAAATCGAACTGGATCGTCGAACACTGCCAGGCTCGACCAAGTGCGTCTTTGATTTTTATGTCAATCTTGGGACCGTAAAACGCACCTCCACCCTCATCGATGTCATACTTCAACCCGGCTTTCTCCACTGCCTTTATCAGTGAATTCGTAGCAAGCTCCCACATTTCGTCATCACCTACATACTTTTCCGGCTTGGTGGAAATGTAAATCTCATAATCTTCAAAACCAAAACTCTTTAAGATGTAAAGAGAGAGGTCGATCACACCGATGATTTCCTCTTCAACCTGATCGGGACGAGCAAAGATGTGGGCATCATCCTGTGTAAAACCACGAACTCTCAACAGTCCATGCAGTACTCCTGAACGCTCGTAACGATAAACAGTTCCCAGTTCCGCATACCTGATGGGCAGATCCCTGTAGCTTCTGATCCTGGACTTGTAAATCAGGATGTGGAAGGGACAGTTCATGGGTTTAACATAGTAGGTGTCGTTCTCTATTTTCATAGGCGAGAACATGTTTTCCTGATAAAATCCAAGATGTCCTGATATCTCCCACAGTTTGGCTCTGCCAACATGTGGCGTGTAAACGGGTTCATACCCCCGCTTCAGGTGCTCTTCAATCCAGAATCTTTCGATTTCAAGTCTTATTCTTGCTCCTTTTGGATGCCAGAGTACGAGACCGGGTCCAACATCATCGTTGATAGAATAAAGATCGAGCTCTTTGCCAAGCTTCCTGTGGTCCCTTTTCTTTGCCTCTTCAAGTTTTCTCAGGTATTCGTTGAGCTCTTCCTTTGACGGAAAAGATATTCCATAAATTCTCTGTAAAACAGGGTTTCTTTCATCCCCCCGCCAGTAACTTGAGGAGGAGGAAAGAAGTTTTACAGCCTTAACAAATCCAGTACTCGGCAGGTGTGGACCTCTGCAGAGATCAACAAAATCTCCCTGCCAGTAAACCGAGACAGTATCCTCGTCAATCTCATTCAAAAGCTCGACCTTGTAGTCTTCACCAAGTTTTTTAAAGAGCTCAATAGCCTTATCTCTGGGCAGCTCCTCGCGGCGAAGGGGAAGATTCCTCTTTATTATCTCCTTCATCTTTTTCTCTATTTTTTTGAGATCCTCAGGTGTGAATGTTCGCCCCTGTGTGTCGAAATCGTAGTAAAAACCATTTTCAATGGCTGGTCCTATTGTTACCTTGACTTCAGGGAAGAGCTCTTTGACAGCCTGAGCCATTATGTGAGAGGATGTATGCCAGTAAACTTCTCTTCCTTCAGGAGAAGAGAAGTCGAGAAGCTCAATTTCATCGGCATCTTCAGGCACGAGAGCAAGATCCACGAGTCTGCCGTCCACGCGGGCAACAAAATACCCGTTCTTTTTCGCAAATTCCACCAACTTATCACGCTCAATTTCCAATACTTCACCACCTGGGAGCTTTACCCTCATGTTAACACCTCATTTTGTGAGATTTAAACAGCTCTTAATATAATGTGCTGTAATTATTATGTCAACGCAAATTGAAAGGGTGTTCGAGAAAATATCTTACCCGCAATCACTTCCCCTTTCAGTTCCGGGGAAAAGCCCTCTAATATTTCCTCTCCTGTTTCCAAGAAGGTCCAGCTACAGCTACTTCGTGGGAGAAACCTGCGAGATGGGAGGGGATTGAGGGAAGGGCATTACCTCCTTTATCCTCGCCCGCAACATGTACACAAAGCGGAATGGACCTGATAACTTTCCGTCACAATGGCTGAAAAACAGCAGAATAGAAGCATGAGAAATGAATCTTTTCCAGAGGACATCGATCTTTTGGGGAGATTTGTGAAAATCTTCTGTACTAACGCACGCAGTAAGGAAGGCAATAAATCTTATTTTCAAACCAACTCTTTCGAGTACACTCACTCAAATTTAAAAAAGAGCACAGATATGGCAGGGAACAATTTACTCTTCGATAGGCTTTATCTCCCAGATTTCCACAGCAACATCGTTCTCAAGAAACTCAGGCTCACCCACCATTTCCGCTTTAAATCCAAGCCTTTTAAGGGCAGCAAACATCAGGGCGGTTGATATGTGTGGTGGCACCATTCCCTCTTTGATCAATCTTTCAGCTCCTGGTAGTATCACGGGTTTTCCCATCGTGTACTTCACGCGGGTCTCTGATTCCCGATCCACACGGATGTAATCCACATAGCCTACCTTTGCAAGGTAGTCCCCCAGATTCTTCAGTACGAGAAAAACATCGTCTGAATTTTCTGGATTGATCTCCTCCCAGATTTCATCGAGAACCACTTCACCGGATCTCCAGACCACATCCCATGTTTCTTCCCCAAGTTTCTCATTCACCGCTTTGTAAATTCCGTACAGCTCAAGATCAAAAAACCTGTCATCAATCATTTAAAACCTCCTTTATCAATTTTTTTGCCAAAACGGGAATTGATCTGAACCCCATACACCCAAAACCTGCAAAGATAAAAAGATTCTCCATCTGCCCGGATCTCTTTACAGGATCCCTTGCTTCCATGCAAAGAGTTGACCATCCTCTCTCTAAACTTGCATCAAGAAGTCCAGGATGTGTATTTTCAAGGTAATCTGCGACTTTCGTATAAAAATCCTCGTCAACTCCCCTCGTTTTGTTCACGACATCTTCCCCTGGTTCAACCTCAACACCCTCCTGCTCCCGCAGAATAATTCTGTCTTCACCTTCGGGCTTGAGGACAAATTCATCATCGTAGAAAACGACCCTTGAAAAATGTCCGTGTGGTTTCAACAGTAGTGATCGTACCCACCTAAAACTTACACCATCCAGGTTCTCAAAATCTTTCAAAATAAACGGGGTTGAACCGCCAGCTGACACGATAAAAATATCGCCTTTAAAGATCCCCCGCCGGGTTTTAACTCCAAGGATTTTACTCCTGGAGTATTCGAAACCTACGAAGGGATTCATAACTTCAAACCTGACGCCCTCCTTTTCGAGCACTATGGATGTGTAATATGCGTAGTTGTAGCCATCCACATAAATGCTCTGCCCCTTATCCCCCTTCAGGATATGTTCATAAACGAGGGGTTTGAAATAACCAAGTGTGTACTCTTCGATCTCTTTGTAAAATTCAAAAATTCCAGGCTCGTATGGGAAGATCCCGGTGGAATAACCTGTCTCACCACTTCCAACAAAATCTTTTTCAAGCACAGTAACATCAGCCTTTGCTTTTTTGAAAAAGTAAGCGAGTGTAACACCTGCATGACCTGCACCGACTATAACGACTTTCATCTGCTGAAAATGTCCCTTATAAGCCCCTCTCTGAATGCGTTTTCCCAGAAGTACAGCTCAAATCTCAGACTTTCCCTGAAGACCTCATTTATGCGATCAAACTTTTTATCACCGACAGAATCGGAGAATCTATCCAGGAATTCTTTGAGTCTGGATGCGATCTCACCAAATTCACTCGAAGAATAGGTTTCAATCCAGTCCCTGTATATTTTGTTCTCTGGCATACCTTTTCCCTTGAGAAATTTACCGATCTCCCAGTAACTGTACTCACAGGGGAAAAGAGAGGCTATTATTTCGACAATATCACCCTCGTATGCGGTTTTGATCAAAAAGTTCGTATAGGAGAGTGTTAAAACTGTGGGGTCGTGCATCTCAAGCTCCTGTCGGGAAATTCCAAGATTCTCGCATGTCCTGCGGTGGAGCTCCATTTCAAAAGTCATTGTGGAATGCAGGAATTCAGCAAAAAATTTCTGTAAATCCTCAAAGGGTGCCTTAGCTGAAGCTATTGCAAGAACACGGGAATATTCCTTCAAATAGAAGTAATCCTCTTTGAGGAAAAACACATACTTACTGACCGGCAGGGTACCGTCACCTATACCCCGTACAAAAGGGTGAGTGAACAGACTTTTCCATGTAATTTCATTCTCTTTTATCAGTTTATCAGAAAGCTTCATCCATTACTCTCCAGAACCTTCTCCATATTTTCAATCCTCTCCTGATAGAGAGGGAAGGCTCTCACAAGCTCTTCAACCCTGGCTTTTGCCTTTTTCTTTACATCAGAATCGTCAGGGTGTTTAAGAACATCGGCGATGATGCTGCCGATCACTTTCATCTCCTCAACTCCCATCCCCCTTGTCGTAATTGCAGGAACCCCTATCCTGATACCACTCGTAACTGTTGGTTTCTCCGGATCATAGGGGATGGAATTCTTATTGACCGTGATATTAACTTCAGCCAGAAGTGCTTCAGCCACATTCCCTGTCATTCCCACACTTCTCGTATCAACAAGCATGAGGTGATTATCTGTCCCGCCTGAGACGAGTCTCAGTCCTCCTGAAAGTAATGTATCAGCAAGGGCTTTTGCGTTTTCAACTATTTTCTTCTGATACTCCTTAAATTCAGGTGTCATAGCTTCTTTAAAGGCAACGGCTTTGGCAGCTATCACATGCTCGAGGGGACCGCCCTGCATTCCCGGAAAAACAGCCTTATCAATAACCCGGGCAAACTCCTTTTTCGTAAGAATCAGACCGCCTCTCGGACCCCTGAGGGTTTTGTGGGTTGTGGATGTAACAAAATGAGCATAGGGAACCGGATCCGGATGAACCCTGCCAACCACGAGACCTGCAATGTGGGCGATATCAGCCATCAGATACGCTCCCACACTGTCTGCAATCTCTCTGAACCGCGCAAAATCTATTTTTCGGGGATAGGCAGAATAACCTGTGATGATCAGCTTCGGTCTGTACTCCCTTGCAAGCTTTGCAACCTCGTCAAAGTCAATCAGCTCTGTCTGTCTGTTAACACCGTAATAAACCACATTGTAGAGTTTACCGGAGAAGGACACCCGACTACCATGCGAGAGGTGTCCACCACAGGAGAGGTCCATTGACAGGATGGTATCCCCGGGTTTCAACACTGCAAAATAAACAGCCATATTAGCCTGGGAACCTGCATGAGGTTGGACATTGGCATGCTCTGCTCCAAACAGCTTCTTGGCTCTTTCAATAGCGAGTGTCTCAACAACATCAACAAACTCACATCCACCGTAATACCTCTTGCCGGGATAACCTTCCGCATACTTGTTTGTTAAAACACTTCCCAGAGCCGCGAGAACCGCATCAGATGTGAAATTCTCTGAAGCTATTAGCTCGAGACCCCCACTCTGTCTTTTTGTCTCATTCAAAATTGCCTCAAACACTTCCCTATCTGTTTTGAAAAGCTTCTCCTCAAACATCTCAACCTCCGGTCTAATATCATAATGGATAATTTCCGAGAGTAACATCAGGAAACAGTACAATCCAGTTGATGACTTCCTTCTGCACTACCAGAAATTTGAGCATTAAAAAACCGAGACTATTCGAAAATTACATATGCAATCATTATACCCCTCTTTTTGCAAGAAAAACCCCTCATATTTCCCCTCTTCCAACGCAAGAATGTCCACTCCGGCCACCTCTCCCGCTTGCAGGAGAGGATTGTGGGTTCGAACACAGCCACAAATGCGCCTGTGGAAACTGAAATGCGGTGAGTATATCATTAAAACGATGAGGATTAACATTAAAAACTTCATAACAAATCTGCCACACATTCACATTGGTATTAAACTCCATTTTAACTACCTCTGTGCCAGCCTGAAAGGAGAGCTCAAAAAACTCGATTACTGCATAGCCTTCCCTTCGATCGAAGAGGGCATCAAGGCTTTAAAAAGGATAGAAAAACCTTGTATTTCGATTCCCATACCTGACGAAATCATGGAAGAATGTGGAATTGCAATCCTCTGCGACGAAGAAAATTTGAAACCGACCCTCGAAAAACTGGGTGATGTAAAAATTCTTGGTATCTATCGCAGAAAGAGCGGAAAATTTACAGAGAAGATCTCGATTTGAGAATTTCTTCAACCTTTTTAATGTCATCCGGATAATCGACAGAATGACTGTCGAAGTTCACCTCAACAACCTTAATTTTCATTCCATTTTCAAGAGCCCTGAGCTGTTCAAGCTTCTCTATTTTCTCAAGTCTTCCCTGCGGAAGTGAGACAAACCTTTCGAGACTCTTTTTCCAGAATACATATATCCCTATGTGTTTCAGATATACTTTTTCGATTTTATCCCTGTAGTGAGGAATAAGTGATCTCGAAAAATAGAGGGCAAAACCGTTTACATCAGTAACGACAAAAACACTGCCAGGGTCATTTACCTGAGTTTCATTCACCCTTTTAACGGGAGTCACGATATCCACTTCTTCATCCAGTTTTAGAGTCAGTGTGTCAAGCAATTTTCCATCAATTAAAGGTTCATCTCCCTGGAGATTGACAACAATCTCGTGGGGGTATCGTTTTGCTACAAAGTGGACTCTGTCTGTCCCAGAAGGCAGATCTGATGGCGTTAGGTGACATTCCACAAGGTCGTTTACAGCCTTACAGATACGATCGTCGTCTGTTGCGACAACCACGGTTGAGTTGCTCTTCATTGCTCCTTCAACGACCCATCTGATCATGGGTTTACCGAGTATAGGAGCAAGCGGCTTGCCGGGAAATCTTGAAGAGCCGTATCTTGCCGGAATTACTGTCAAAACCCTCATTTCGAAAGCTCTGTTTCCACGATCTTTCTAAATTCCTCAGCGAGCTCTTTGTAATCCCTTCCCTTTATCTCAATGGGTTTGTGAACCACGAGCTCAACTGTTCCGGGAGTTATTGCAAGACTGCCTTTAGGCAAAATCTTTTCAGTGCCCTTGATGGTTATTGGGAGTAAGCGAAGATTGTGATCAACTGCGAGCCTGAACGCCCCGGTCTTCAAAGGCAAAAGTTTCTCTCCTCTCCCCCTCGTTCCCTCGGGGAATATCAACACAGAAAATCCATCCTTCTTCAGTTTATCCATCTGAGATTTAATCAGAGAATATGCCTCTCCCTTCGGCGCGTTCCTGTCAATAACAATTGAAACTTTGCGCAAAAACCACCCAAAAATCGGTGTCTTCGTGAGTTCCTTTTTCGCAACTGGCTTGACGGCTTTGAACGGCAACTTGGATAGTGCAACGACATCGTAGTGACTCCTGTGATTTGTAACAACCACATAACTTTCAGAAAAGTCAACGGGATACTCGTACCTTATTTTTACCTTCAGGAAACTGGCATACCTGATAATGGTCAGCCATATTATGCCGAGTTTGAGTGAAATCTTGCCGCTCCTGTCAAAGGGAAGCACGAGCGGGAAGATGAGTCCAAGAATCAGCACAGTCGTAACGATTATCACCAGATAGACATAAATTCTGTAAATTCCAAGCAGTATCTTTTTCATTCCAATCTCACCTCAACTGTTTTTAAAATTTTCGAAATCAAGACCTGACCCGGGGCATCTCCCCTTTTCAAATACTTTTTCAGTGTTACAATCACTCTGCCTTTCAGATCCTTTGAAGCTTTACTTTTTTGAAGCGCAAGACGAGCGGCAAACTCAAGATCAGAGTCTGACACGGGCTTCTTGCCGGTCTTTATTATAACATGCGATCCCGGTGAGTTCTCTGCGTGGAGAAAGTAGTCCTCGGGAGAAGCAATTTTGAATGTAACGATCTCGTTGCCTCTGGCATTCTTTCCCCTGTACACCACAAAGCCGCCGGGAGAGATAAACTTTTCGTAGGATACACCTTCACCCTCATCATGTTTTTCACCTATCCCATTATCCATGCCTTCGGTCCTGAGTTTTTTGAGGATCGTCTGGTACCCTCTTTTGAATTTTTTATACTTTTTGAAAAATTCTTCTGCGGCATCAGAAGGTTTCTCCTTTTTTCTGGCGCGAAATTCCTTTCCCTCGACTCTCACAACGATAAAGTCTTCATCCTGCTCAAATTCGCCAAGAAGTACTTTCTCGCCTGCAATTCTATAGAGATCAAAATCCCTGACCTTTTCGAGTTCTTTAACAAGCCTGTCCAGAGCGGTTTTCTCTTCCTGATCCCTGGATTCTGATCTTCCGAAGTAAAAGTCGAGCAGGGCTGAGTAGGAAGGGAAATACTTTTTTGCACCACACTCAAGCTCCACAGGTGAATAAATATCTTTGTCAGCGCAATAAAGTGCGATCGTTTCATTCAAAGCGAGATAAAGCTTCTCTCCATAGGGAGGAGTCAGCCATGGAATGAGCTCTGCGAGTTTTTCGATATTCTTTTCAGGATCGAAGGGTCTCGGCGGCGGTGGTGTGTAATTAAGTCCCGGAACCACAGGTCTTACCTCTGATTCTGGCACTTTCCTGTAAACATCGAGAATCTTCCCGTCTTCACTCACAAGGATCAAATTGGCGTGTTTCCCGGTCAACTCCACTGCGAGAACAAGCTTTCTGATCCCCCTATCTTTTGAAAATATCAGATACATCAACCTGTCCCATTTCTTTACCCGAACATTCACAAGGACGAATCCGCTGAGGAATTTATCAAAACCACTTTCTTCGCTGTCCGGATCACGCTCTGTAAGATGAATGCGATATTTTACAGGATCGAGAGAAATCAGGATCTTCTCACCTCTATCAAAAAGAAGCAAAAAATCCCTCTTTTTCTGAAAAATTTTCTTCAGTTTTCGACCCTTAAGTTTTTCAAGCTCTCTTTTGATAATAATGGCATCTATATCCGAGAATTTTTGGCGTTTCATCAAAAAGTATGGAATCTATACATAAGTGAGACAGAAATCAATGGGGGGTAATCTACCTTTCTTCCTGTAAAAATGTATGGCACATATCCCATGAGACGGGGGTCAAGCTGAAACTCGGCGAGAAAATCAGAGTACTCCACGCCAATCCCCCATCTTTTAACGACATAAGTGGTATCCTCTTCGTACACAAAATCACCTGAGATTTCCAGATAAAGCCAGTCAAAGACCGGAAAATATCCTCCAGCTGTTATGCTTATATTTTTTTCTGAACTTCCACCAATTCCGGCAAAAAATACGCGATTTTCAGTTGGAGCAATCATGAGGTCAAGGAGCGCCGTAACAGAGTCACGGGTCAAATTTACCCACACACCAAACATCTTCTGACTGCTAATTTCTCTTTCGAACTTTAAATTTAGATCCCTGAAGTCCCCGTCCTCAAGAGATCCTGAGACATCCAGTCTGGAAAAAGGGGTACTGTAACCCAGCGCAATAACCCCACCCCATGAATTGTGAGAATAGCTACCAAGAACAGCAAGATCCAGGAATCCCCGGGTTAAATTAAATCCAGAATAGATCGTACCTTCCCTCATCCAAAGAGAAGTTCCCCTGTCTTTTCGGAATTTGTAAAGGAATCTGACTTCCTCACTCCCTGTCGAGATAAAGTTTGAATAACCATTTATGGAGGATGGAAAAACTTCGAGGTTCAGGAAGCTGTTTAAAAATATCCTCGATTTACCGAGTGAGCTATAACTCTGAGCAAAAAGGAAAAAGGGGAGCAGAATTGCGATTATCTTCACTTTTCCCATCTGCTCCCCCCGAATTTACGAATGGATAAACAGGGTTATAAAGTAGTTGTAGTTTGTTACCACAATAAGAAATGCGTTTGTATTGACACCCTGTGCCTTCACATAGACATAAAATTTACCGTCACCCATAACGATCTGATCCACGAAGAACTGCAGGAGGCCGTTCATGTCAAAGAAATCCATCCAGTTGTTACTGTTAACCTGGATTGTGTCCATTGGTGGGATAATAATTGACCCGAGCAGGGTCGCACTATCTGCTACATTACCGCTCGTAAGTGTGGAATCATCTGAAAAATAAACATAAAAGGCGGCAGTATCCTGACCAAGATTAAATATAATCGCTGAGGCGGAATCGGGTCTTAAACTATCAACATTATTCACATACTCCTGCCAGTTCTCCAGCACACTGTCCATGTCAACATAAACCTTCAAAAAACCCGAATCAGGTGTCATAACGGCTTTCCCGGTACTTTCCATCTGTACACTGTCAACAACTCCAATGGTTGCAGGGATAGCAATGGGCAAATTTACCTCAGTACATCCCCAGAAAAGAAGCCCAGCAACAAGGGCTGTGAATCCGACACTCATTAGTTTGCGCATGCTCATCGACCTCCCAGGTTTTATGTTTGCTCTGAAATAATACGGTCAAAAATCGCCCAAATCAACAAATCCCCAGGGGTGCTCAAAAAAATTGCTTATCGGAAACCGAGGAATGTAATTTCTCCATGCAGCTTTGCACTATGGAGGAAATCATCACATTCTCCTTTACAAGGATCTACTTTTCCCCTCCGCCCTGTTGAAGGCCATCAAACCTTTCAAACTTGTACAACCTGCTCGCCGTGGCCACTATCAAATATTTACCATCGTCTGTTATTGCGACTGAAACTGGGGATGTCTCAAATCTGACACATGTAACAAATTCACCATCCGGTGTAAACTTCTGTACTCTGAAACTGTCTGCAACATATATATAACCTGAGTCATCTGATACTACATCAACTGGAATTCTAAATGTCCCTTCAAGGGTATCCCCGGCTGGATCGTCCCCTCCAAGATGCAAAAATGGGGTTACACTGTCTGTTGGAAAAGCTTCAACCCAGTTATGGTTCAACGAAACAGTCAGGACACGATTGCGAGGATCAACCCACAGATCAAGTGGGTCATCCACATAGAGTGCCCCATTGCCATACCTTGCAACCGTATCAACTGAAGAATCGGGTAAAAAGCCGATTACAATATCAGATGCAGTATCAGAGATAAAAATTTTCCCCGCTACGGCAATTCCACCTATATGTCCCAGTGAATCCGGAAGAGCTATGGTCTGCCATTCTCCGTAGGTAAACACATAAATTACAGAATCCTCACCGGCAAAATAAAGATTTCTTTCATCGTCCTGAGAAACAGATGTCATTCCCGGTGGCACAGTGTCCTCACCCACCACCTCACCTGTAATGAGCATCTTTCTGAACACCATCCTGTCAAGCACATAGATAAAACCATCTTTTCCAACAATGACATCCGAAACAGAATCGAACTCCACATCACCACCGGGCCAATTTTTATCAAGGACATAACTTCCGAGAGGCGGCAGGTCCCCGGGCCCTGGTTCTGGAGGTATGGGATACTTCTTTCCACAACCACCAAGTACTATGACCAATAAAATCAGAAACTTCCTCATAGCCTGTATTCCAGTGAAAATCTATTGACAAATCCGAGTACACCAAGATCCACAGCAGAGTACCCTATTGTAAATGCCTTTAATTTTGTTTCAAAACCAAAGCTGAACCCTGCTACAGGGAATTCGCCTGCAGGTGGTCTTGCATTTAACTTCATCCCTCCGGAGAGTGAAAGTTTCTTAATAGGCATAAATTCAAAACCAAGCTTCAGCGTCTCGACATTGTCCGAAGGCTTATCCAGCTCAAACGCAATTCTCAAGTTATCCCTCAAAAGACCTGAGACTCCCATTCGATAAACTATGGGAATTGAGAAACTCAGGTATCCCTCACCCGGACCGACATCCGGGCCAAGATTCGAAAGTGACACACCTATCCTGATGTCCCTGTATCCAACGAGATAAAATGTCCCCACATCAACTGCAAATCCATAGGATTTGAGATCGTAAAATTCTTCCATAAAGCCTTTGAGGTTGAGACCAAAGGAGAATCTATCAGTAACGCGTTTGGAATAATTCACACCGATAAGATAGTCCCCAAAGTGGAAGTACTTTCCCGTACCGTATGGATGATACTCATCCGTCTCTTCCATATAGCCAGCATCCAATCCGATGATAAAAACGCCAGTATTTCCCAAAAGTCCGAGGTTTTTTGAAAAAGAAACATAGGTCATGTAAACATCCTGCGGAAGAAGCGTAAAAGACGCGTAGTATGAATTTCCAATATTTGGGACGCCACCGGGATTCCAGAAGAAAGTTGAGGGATCATCTGCCACGCCAACGAAAGCCCCGCCCATAGCAGTTGCCCTCGTACCGATACCGATCTTCAAGAACACCATCGAAGTCGTCCCTACCTTCTGCCCGCCAAGACTCTCAAATATCCCCTCTCCGTACAGAAGTGACACAATGAGTATTGCCAGTACAGTTCTTTTTACCATTCCAGCGAAACCCCCAGTTTTATCTGTCTCGGAGCCATGTATCTTGCCGGTGTATTCAAATCCCTGACCCTGAAACCGGGTGGAATAGGATCACCAGGCTCATAAGCTCTTCCTGTCAATGGATTAACATACCTTACAAGCTTTGCATTCAGAATATTCTTGCCTTCGAGCTCCAGCTTTATCCTGCCAGCTCTTGTTCTGAATGTCTTTTTTATCTTAACATCCACTCGACTCCATGTGGGACCCAGACGGGAGTTGTATTCTCCATAATTGCCAAGGCTGTCAACAGGTGTGTATCTCACACCGGATTGAAGAGACCATGAAATCGACAATAGAAAATGATCCGGGACCGGAATCTTCCAGAGCATTGAAGGCTCTTTTCCTGTCCTATAGGTGAGCCGCGTAAAAAGCTTGAATGGTCTCGACCACTTCAGGTGCCATTCTTTCAAACTCTCCTCTCCTCTTCTCCAGTAAACATCCTCTGATGTGGATGCCTTACCAGTAGCCTGAGACAGCGTCAGTGTGGCACTGATGGAAAGGTGATTCGTAATATCACCCTTGATCCCATTTTCAACGCCAAAGGCGCGCGCATAATCTGAATTCAGGTACATCCAGAAATCCGGATTTGGAGGAATGCCCGGAACCCTCGTTGCAGTTGGATAATTAAAGATGTCCTTGTAGTAGGCAACTGAGCTAAACTTCACCCGCTCCGTAATAAGATGTTCAAGTCCAAGCTCATACTGCACTGTTACAGTGGGCTTCAAATTGGGGTTACCCACGAGTGTGTAAGTTGATGTCGCCCTTCTGCCCAGCTTTGAATACACATATTTGAAATCCGGAATCTTCGAAGAATGGGTGTACGAAAAGTGAAACTTCGTCCTCTCCGTAACCGGGAACGAAACTCCAATCCTTGGATTGAGATGTGCTTTGAAGTGATAATCGGTGAAAGGCACTTTCATGGCAGAGAGATACTCCTCGTATTGAGATCTGATTACCGGGTGAAGATCAAACCTCTGCAGAGATCTCTTTACTCCTCTTTCGACATACATTCCCGGAACCCAGAAATCCAGCCTGAGTCCGAGTGCAGCAATCATACCGGCGAAGTGTATATTGTTCTGGATATAAATCCCGCCTCTCGTCGTGTGAGCTCTGTAAATGTCATAGTTCAAACCCAGGCCTGATGGCCCTGCAAGCCATGGATACTGTATGTCTATCCACTGGACATTTGAATAGTTCAGTAGAAAACCAGTTTTTACCCTCCACACCGGCGTCTGCTGCCTGGTAAAATCAAATCTTACCACATAGGACTCTGCATAATGGTCGTGCCAATATGGCGCATCTCCATGATCGTAGTAACCAAACGGCGGATCAAAATCCCCAATAGCAACATATTCGTCCCACCTCTTCCCCTGAACATCGAGATGGAAATTTGTAAAAAACCTCGATAACCTCAAATCAAAGATATTCCTCAAATTGAGCACATAATGGAGTCCAAAAACAGACTGATTTGCATCTCTCGTGAAAACTGGATAGTGATCCAGATAGTACATGTATCTGGTCGGAAATCCATGAGCAAAGGGATAATCAGCAAGGGAGTAGAAAAAGCCCTGATTTATCTCTATTGATTTCGTGAAGTTGCAGAAAAGTTTGATATTTTCGCGAGGCTTCCAGCTGACTTTAAAGACGCCGGCAAGATTATTCTCCTCCTTTGGCGATAACCTGTCAGTTCCGTAAACACTCGAAAACAGGTTCTCAGTGTGTGGCAGGTATGTGTTGTTAAATGTCGCGTCAAAGGAGGCAAAATACCTTAAATTCCGCAGTTTGCCGAGCCTTATAGGACCCTGCAAATACAGGCTATACTCCTCAAAACCGAAATATCTGGCAAACCCGAAATCATCCCTCTTGTGCATAAATCCTGCATGAAACTTACTCGTCCCCTCCCTGATCTCGGCGCGAATGACCCCTGCTGTAACATTTCCATACTCCGCACTTATCCCACCGAATATTACTTCATAACTCTTCAAAAATTTTGCTGGAAGATACAAACCAAATGCGTTCCCCGAGAGAGGATCTTTAACAGGGATCCCATCCACATACATTGTCATCTCGTTGGATCTCGATCCCCTGATGTGGATATCTGTCCCCTGACCACTGACACCAGCCTGTTTCTGGAGTACCTCCCTCACATTCTCCACGGTCATCGCCTCAATCTCTTTCTGCTCCACAATCGCCCGCGTGGAAGAAACCTCCTTCTCAATAAGTGGCTTCTTACCCACAACCACAATCTCTTTCTTTAACTGTATCACAGCCTCAGAGAGGTAAAAGTCAAGTTTTTTGATCTCACCAGGACCCACACTAACCTCCTGAACTTTGTCTTTGTACCCCAGAATCGAGGCGCGAACCCTGTACTTACCCGGAGGAACATTCAGAATGGTGTAGTATCCGTTGACATCAGTGGCAGAGCCCAGCTTTGTCCCCTCTATTACAACATTGGCGTAAGGGAGTCCCTGACCTGTAACAGCATCGTAAACATAACCCTCTATGGCACCTGACTGTGAGAGGAATATGAGAACGAGGAGTTTTGCCAGAATCACTGTTATATTGTATTATTTGCCGGAGAAATCTTCAATCGCGGACACTCAGTCTGAAATTTTCAGCACAGCAGTACCCTTTTGCCTGCTATGTCTGGTCTTTATAAGAGCCTCTGGAGCGGCTTCAAACGGGAAAACCTCGATGTCCATTTTAATATCGATCTTCGAGGCAATTTCGATGAATTCCCTGCCGTCCTCCCTGGCTACATTGGCAAGTGAAACGATCTGTCTCTCATGCCACAGGAGGTCATAGTCTTTGATAACAACCGGTGTCATGGTAACAGGTCCGAGCACAAGTCTTCCTCCTTTATCAAGCTGGGAGAGGGCAAACGCCACAAGCTCACCAACAGGCGGGAAAAGGATACTTCCGTCCAGTTTAACCGGGAGATTGTCATCGTAACCACCAACCCAATCAGCACCGAGCTTGCGGGCTGCCTCCTTGTTCTTTTCACTCCTTGTAATCACAAAAACCTCAATGCCGAGATGCTTTGCTACCTGAAGAATATAGGTTGCTGAGGGACCGAAACCGTAGAGTCCGAGCCTCTGGCCTGCAGAAAGACCTGTAAGTTTAAATGCTCTGTAACCTGCGACTCCGGGGCACATCCAGGGTGCAAGCTCCTCAAATGTTCTGTCTTCTGGAAGGTGTAGTGCAAATTTTTCGTCAATGACATGGTATTCTGCATAACCTCCATCAACATCCCAGCCGGTGAATTTTGCATTTTCACAGATATTTTCCTTACCTGATCTGCAGTACTTGCATGTGCCACAGGCATAGTTGAGCCATGTAACACCGGCTCTATCACCGACTTTAAACAGAGTAACACCTTCACCAATTTCGTCTACAATACCAACGATTTCGTGACCGGGGACAACGGGTTTCTTATGAAGTGGTAAATCTCCTTCAGCGATGTGGGCATCGGTTCTACACACGCCGCAGGCAGCGATCTTTATTCTAATCTGACCGGGACCCGGATGAGGGTCAGGTAGTTCAACTAATTTAAGCGGGTATTCTTCAACAGGCTTTTGTTCATCAATGATCCAGGCTTTCATGGTGGACCTCCTGAGGTTAAAAAAATGTGGGGCGGCGACCGCTGCGCGGTCGCCGCCCCACATTTTTATTAAATCAACCCTCTACCTTACTTCCAATCCCACTGGAGATGCAGTCCAAAGAGGGTCTTTGTGACCTTGTTCTCCTCTTTGTCACCAACCTTATCGGTGAACATGGAGAACTCTGGCTGGATGTAGAAGCTCTTTGTGAGATTCAGCTTGTAGTTTGCGAAGATAACCATCTTTGTGGCTGTCTCTGCCTTTGCTGTATCTCCAACTGCCCAGGCATCCTCAACTGGCTCTTTTGCCATGTCAATTCCAACACCTGCTGTGAAGAGACCTTTACCAGCCTTTGCCATAACCTGAACAAATCCACCCATTCCACTTGCGTTGTTGACTGTGCCAGTTGTATCAACATAAGGTGCATGGTAGGCACCCTGGCAGCAGTAGATGAACAGGTTGCTTCCATAGTATCCGTTCACGAGAACCTTTGCAGGACCGAGCGGGAGACCAGCAAAGGCTGCAAGGGCAAATGTGGAAACTGTGAATGTGTCAGCGCCCTCCTCTTCGTAGGAGTTGTATGCGAAGCTAACATTGGCAGGACCAAAGGAGAAGGCTGCCTCGATCTTGGGCATCTTCACCTTTGTTGCATCGCCTGAAACGAGAGCAACTGCCTTGGGCTCAACGATTGCAACCTTGGCAGGACCTTTGCAGAATACAACTTCCCAGACTCTTCCGCCGTAGAGGTTACCGTATCCGATTCCGGAACGGTCACCAAGGAGTCTCTGGTTTGCAAATACGAAGTCAAGCACACTCCATGTGTGTCCGAATTTCACCTTTCCAAGGGGTGTGTTGACCATTGCATAGGCATGTCTGAGACCCCAGGAACCTGTGTTGATGGCACCAGCGGAATGCCAGGCACCGTATGTTGCCTTTACCTCAAAATAGAGATAGCTTCCGTCATCCATCACACCCTTGAGTCTGAATCTTGAGTTTCCGGGATCAACGATAGCAAAGCTTGTAACTGCATCTGATGTTCCCACCTTTGTGGACATAAATGTCGGGTCCACTCTGAAGCTGCCGCTAAAGGACCACTTCATAGCCAGGGCTGGCCCTGCCACCAACATTGCTCCGAGTACTACACCCAGTACATACTTCCTCATATCTTATACCTCCTTTTGAGTGTTTTTACTTTCATTTAAATCTCGTTTTACCCACCCTCTCCCCTCTCACTACAAGTACCGATTGTTTCGATTTCCTTATCACTTTCTCTGTAACAGAACCCATCAAAACCCTCTTTAATCCCGAAAGTCCCCTTGTCGCCATTACGATTAAATCTACATTCTCATCGTCAGCATACTCAAGAATTTTTGCTACTGGCTCCCCGGTATCAACAAACACACTTGTTACAACGCAACACCCCTCCTCTGTTAGCTGTTTTGTCCATGCCTCAAGCTGATACCTCTCTCTCTCACCCTCAGTTGTGATAAATTTATCCACCTTCCATTTCAGAGTATCTGGCAATGTCTCCCTGTCTATCTTTGGAGTTTCAAGGACATAGAGGAGAGAAAGGCGGGCACCAAACTTCTCGCTTATGTGTGCAGCTATTTCGAGAGATTTCTTTGATCTTTCACTAAAATCAACGGGGGCAAGTACATTTTTGATTTTAAATTGCTCCTTCTCTTTAACAATGTAAACATGGGCAGGAGAATGGCGGGCTATTTTCTCAGTTACTGCACCGAGCTCTGCAATAATTCCGGGAACCTTTCTGTGATAACCAATAACAATCAAATCAGCATCTGTCTCTTCAAGGAATTCAAGGATCTGATTTACAGGATGCCCCTGCCTGACAGCTATCGTTGGCTCTCTTCCGGTAATTTCCTTTGCCCTGTTAGAATATTTATGCAATTCCTCCTGAGCATATTCACTGAGACTCGAGTAAACTTCTTCAAGCTCGGAGGGCTGGGCAAAAGTTCCCATTAATTCACGTGGAAAAACTTTCTTTTCGAGAACATGGAGTAAATAAAGATCGGATCCGAACTTAGAAGCAAGATTTGAAGCAGCCTCGAGGACTACGGGTGAGTAATCTGAGAGGTCGAGAGAGGCCACTATCTTTTTAAACACTTTTCACCTCCATTTTCATGGCTTATTTTATGAGGGTGCTACCGAAATTTCAAGATTTAATCGCATCTGAATGCCTCAATTCCAGTAATATCTCTTCCCACTATCAGGGTTTGCATTTCATGTGTTCCCTCGTAAGTATAGACTGCTTCAAGATTTGCAGCATGACGCATACAGTTGAATTCTATACTTATACCATTTGCCCCCAGTACGCTTCTCGCTCGACGACATATATCCAATGCCATTCTAACATTGTTCATCTTGGCAAGTGAAACCTGTGGATATCTCATCTTGCCCGAGTCCTTTAACTGAGCAAGGCGGTAAACAAGCAGCTGTGCCTTTGTTATCTCGTTAAGCATTTCAACGAGATACATCTGAATAAGCTGATAACGGGCAATGGGTTTACCAAACTGAATCCTCTCCTTTGCGTACTGGAGCGCCTCTTCGTAACAAGCCATTGCAGCGCCCA
Source organism: uncultured bacterium (assembly GCA_964571845.1). Lineage (GTDB taxonomy): Bacteria > Hydrothermota > Hydrothermia > B15-G9 > WFZT01 > WFZT01. Next base: position 24,049 of record CAZNDM010000140.1, read on the forward strand.
CAGCGCCCCAGGCAATTCCGTAACGCGCCTGAGTCAGACACATGAGTGGATGTCTGAGACTATCAACTCCAGGAAGCCTGTTGGATTCAGGAACTCTGACATCATCGAGCACAATCTCGCCGGTCGCTGATGCACGGAGACTCAGTTTACCGGTTATCTCAGGAAAACTCACTCCCTTCATATCTCTTTCCACAATAAATCCGAGGATTTTTCCACTGTCAATATCACGGGCATAAACAACTGCAAAGTCAGCTATATTGGCGTTGGTTATCCACATCTTTGCGCCGTTGAGTACCCACTCATTTCCGTCCTTTTTCGCGTATGTCCTCATGGACCCTGGGTCAGATCCAGCATCTGGTTCAGTCAAACCGTAGCACCCTATCAGCTCGCCTGAGGTCAGTTTGGGAAGGTATTTCTTCCTCTGCTCCTCAGATCCGAATGTGTAAATCGGATAAGCCACGAGACCAGATGTTACGGAAACAAAGCTCCTCATAGCCGAATCGCCACGCTCAAGTTCCATGTTGATCAATCCGTAGGCAATGGAATCTATGCCAGAGCCACCGTATTCAGGTGGAAGCCAGGGAGCAAGAAGTCCAAGCTCAGCCATCATCGGCACGAGATGCTTTGGAAACTCCCCCTTCATGTAATACTCACCGATGATAGGGATAACTTCCCTATCAACGAAATCTCTCACAGTATCCCTTATGAGCCTCTGCTCTTCAGTCAGAAGCTCATCCAGAAGATAATAATCCGTCCCTTTATAAGCCATTTTCGCCTCCTCTCGTGGGCTAAATTATTCCTTTCTCGTGGTAAACTTTCAAGGTTTTTTCGTTAAAACCCAGAAGGTTTTTCAAAACTTCGTCAGTGTGCTCTCCAAGAAGGGGAGGGTGATGACGGAATTCCACCTTTGTGCGGGAAAATTTAAAGGGTGTGCCAACAAGTGGAATCTCACCAGCTGTTGGATGCTTGACCCTCACCACCATATCCCGTGAGAGCACATGTGGATCGTTGAACACTTCTTTCATATCGTAGATCGGACCGCAGGGAACCTTGGCTTCAACGAGATCCCTGCACCACTCTGCCGTTGTCCTCTGCAACATTATATCCTTGATGATCGGAATGAGTTTCTCCCTGTTTTCAACCCTTCTGGGATTAGTGGCAAACTCCGGATTTTCAGCGAGGTCGGGTCTCCCGGCTATTTCACAGAATTTCTTAAACTGACTGTCATTTCCGACAGCGAGAATCATGTAAGAATCCCTGGTCTTAAATGCCTGATACGGCACAATGTTCGGATGGGCATTTCCGTACCTTTTCGGTGGCACACCGGAGATAAGGTAATTTGAAGCTTGATTTACCATTGCAGCGATAGCAGAATCGAGCAAAGAAATATCTATGTACTGACCGAGACCACTCTTTTCCCTCTCAATGAGAGCCGCAAGAATGGCATTTGCGGCAAACAGTCCAGTAATGACATCTGTCCAGGCTACCCCCACCTTCATGGGCTCCCCATCAGGTTCCCCTGTAACAGACATAACGCCACACATGCCCTGAATTATGAAATCATACCCGGGTCTCTCCCTGTACGGACCCGTCTGACCGAATCCTGTTATTGAAACATAAATGATTCGGGGATTTTCCTGATGGATGATATCGTATCCAAGACCGAGTTTCTGGAGTCCTCCTACTTTGAAATTTTCAATAAAAACATCACTGATCTTTGCAAGTCTTTTAACGATGTCAACGCCTTCCGGGGTTTTTAAATTGACTGTGATACTCTTTTTATTCCGGTTGACAGAGAGGTAGTAAGCGGCTTCCCCGTCGGCAAAAGGTGGTCCCCAGGAGCGGGTCTCGTCGCCTCTCCCGGGCGCTTCGACCTTGATGATCTCGGCTCCAAGGTCTCCGAGTAACTGGGTGGCAAATGGGCCAGCCAGCACCCGGGAGAGGTCGAGAACCCTTATTCCTTCAAGTGGCTGTCTTACTTCCACGCAGGCTTTGGATAAATTGGTTTCGCCTGTGCAACCTTCTCCGGCCAGACGACAACCTGTTTTCCATTCTGAACCTGTACAACGACCATTCCCTTCTTTGCTGGCCTTCCGAGCTCGTCAAATGCAATAGGTCCGTAGAATGACTCGAAGTCGAGGGAAGCGATAGCATCTCTCACCTTCTTGGGATCGAGGCTCTGTGCCTTCTCAATCGCCCTCTGATAAACCTCAACCGCAGCAGCAGACTCTGCTACGTGATAATCGGGCTCGTATCCATATTTCTCTTTGAAAAGTTTGACAAAATTGGCTGTATTGCCAATGTAAGGATCTGAGAACTTGAGTGTGGGTGCCCACTGTGCAGCTCCAAAGACTCCCTCAGCATCCTTTCCAAGGTTCTTGACAAAATCAACGAGTGTCGGCGCCACTGTCTCACCAATAGCCTTCACATTGATTCTGAGCTCTTTCATCTGTCTGACAAGCAGAACGCCGTCCTGATAGTGACCAGAGCCGAGGACCACATCGGGTTTCTTGGCTTTAACCTTGAGGAGGAGTGAAGAAATGTCGCTCGTACCTGCGGGATATCCGGCAAATGTAACGACCTTCCATCCCTTTGCCTCTGCATGTTTCTTTGCACCAAGGGCAACTGACTTGGCAAAGAGTTTATCCTCGTAAACGATTGCAACCTTCTTGATTCCGGGATCGAGGTGAGCGAGCATGTCAATCGTACCCTGAAGATACTGGCTTGCGACATTCAGGACTGCAAAGAGGTTTTTGAATCCTCTTGTGAAAATCTTGTCGCTCGCACCGTTTGCTTCAACCATGATGGCGCCATACTTCTCCGTGATGGCACTCGTGGCAAATGTGGCACTTGAGCCGTAAGGACCGAGAATAAATTTAATTCCGTGCTCTGTAATGAGCTTTTCCACAAGCTTGGCTGCTGTGTTTGCATTGGATTCGTCATCGTAGAACACGAGCTGGAGCTTATAGGTCTTTCCTCCGACCTTGATACCACCAAGCTTTTCATTGACATACCAGGTCCAGAACTCGTAGCCGTCCTTCACATACTTACCCTCTCTCGCAAGTTTACCGGTGAGGGATATGGCGGCTCCGAGCTTTATGACATTGTCTTTGGCAACACCTTCGCCCACAATACCGAGGGCGAGGAGTGCAGCCAGCAGTATCTTTGTTCCCTTCATAGTTTACCTCCTTTTTATAAAGACTTAAATACCGAGATAAGCCTGTTTGATTTCGTCCATCTCGAGAAGTTTCTTAGCCTCCCCATGGTAGGTAATACGCCCCGTCTCTATGACATAACCCCTGTCTGCTATTTCAAGAGCCACCTGCACATCCTGTTCAACGATCAAAACCGTTTTTCCCATGTCTCTTATATCCTTTACCACATTGATCAAAACATCAACAATCACGGGTGCAAGACCGAGAGATAGCTCGTCTATCAAAAGAAGTTTGGGATTCGCCATAAGTGCTCTTCCAATCGCACACATCTGCTGCTCTCCACCTGACATGTCTCCTGCAAGCTGTTTTTTCCTCTCTTTTAAAACAGGGAAAATTTTGTAAACCCATTCAAGATCCTTTTTTACCTGTTCCCTGTCCTTTCTGTGAAATGCACCCATCAGCAGATTCTCTTCAACAGTCATTCCAGCGAAAAGATGTCTCCCCTCAGGCGCCATGGCTATGCCCAGAGAAACTGTTTTCTCAGCAGGAGTTCCTGTGATATCCTTTCCCTGATAGATAACCTTTCCTGAATAGGGCTTAATCAATCCAGTGATTGCGCGGAAAAATGTCGTCTTTCCAGCTCCGTTTGATCCCACAAGTGCAACAATCTCACCTTCTTTCACCTCAAGGGAAACATCCCACAGAACCTGCATGTCACCGTATCCGGCGTTTAGATTTTCGACTCTGAGCAGTTCTTTCATGCTGATTTCCTCCTCTTTCCATATCTTTCACCGAGATACGCCTTGATAACCTCTTCGTTCTGTGAGATCTCCTCCGGTGTTCCCTCTGCGATCTTCGTGCCGAAATGGAGCACCATCATCCTGTTGGACAGTCCCATGACAGCCTTCATTATGTGCTCGATCATTATCACTGTAACTCCCTTTTTGTTGATGTCTCTGACGAGATTCATTATTTTTTCCATCTCAGCCGGGTTCAAGCCTGCCATTACCTCATCGAGCAGAAGGACCTCCGGCTCGAGAGCAAGAGCTCTTGCAAGCTCTATTCTCTTCAACTGCGCAAGGTTGAGATGGTCCACAAGTTCATCCCTCTTTTCGTAAAGTCCTACGAGCTCAGCGATCTCCTCGGCTCTCTCCTTTGCCTCTTTATAACTCGTGTAGTTTCCATGTCCAAAAAAGGCGCCAACCATGATATTTTCTATCACGGTCATTCCCTTAAAGGGTTTAACAATCTGGAATGTGCGCGCAATACCAAGCCTTGCAATGTAGTAGGGCTTCTTTCCCGAGATTTTCACATTTCTGAAATAAATTTCACCATCTGTTAGAGGCAGAAGACCGACGATCAAATTCATCAGGGTCGTTTTACCAGCACCATTGGGTCCGATTATTCCGAAAATCTCACCTTCATAAACATCAAAATCAACGGAATTGACGGCTACCAGTCCGCCAAACTTTTTCGTAACTCCTCTACCTTTTAATATTACATTGCTCATATCATGTTCTCCTTGATGTTTTGAACGAGTCTTTTCCAGGAAAATCCACCGGTAAAGAGATCGAGGAAACCTCTTGGGATCAGAATTACCGTTAGAATGATTATTGCGCCAAGCACTATTCCATGGATACTCACAAACTTGCTCCAGACGAGCTCGGTAATAAGCTCAAGGAGAACGGCACCGATGAGGGGTCCGTAAACTGTGCTCGCACCACCAAGAAGCATCATAACGAACATTTTTACGGATATAATTGGCTCAAAAACCGTCTCAGGATCAATGTAGCTGATCCAGTACGCATAAATGCTCCCGACGACAGCTGTAAACATGGCTGAATATGCCCATGCCAGGGTCTTGTAAAGAGGGGTATTTATCCCCATAGCAAGGGCACCGTCTTCATCCACCCTGATGGCTCTCAAACCAAAGCCAAACCTGTTTTTCTCAAGCCAGATGGTGAAAATAACAGAAAGGACAAGCACAACGAGGAAGAGGTAGTAGAAGTACGAATAAACAGCATGTGGGCTGGCTCCCTTCTTCAGTGGCAGGGTCAACCCCTCAGCAGCACCTGCAATCTTTAGATTATTTACTATTTCCATAACAGCCACATTCACTCCAAGTGATGCAATAGCAAAGTAATGCCCTCTCAACCTCAAAACAGGGAGGCCGATGATAACAGAAAAGACAACTGCTGTGAGAATCGAGGGAATCAGTGTCAGGAAGAAACCAAATCCATGGTTCATCAGCACAGCTGTAACATAGGCTCCCATTCCAAAGAATACCACATTACCGAAGGCTGGATAACCGGCATAACCAGCAATAATGTTGATCGCTTCAGTCAGGGTGGCAAACATAATAACGCCCGTTAAAATTCTGAGCCAGTACCCTGACAAAAATGGGGGCAAAATCACGAGTAAAACAAGAAAACCGAGTGGAATCAAATGTTTTTTCATTGTCAGACCTCCTATCCGTAGTATTTTTTACCCAGTAATCCTCTTGGCCTTGTCACCAGGATGATCACGAAGAGGGTAAATGTAACCACATTTTTGAAGCTCTCTCCAAGGTAGAACGCTGAAAAGGTCTCTATTATCCCGAGAATTATACCACCAACAAACGCACCCTCGACACTTCCGAGTCCGCCAAGAATCGCCACCACAAATGCCCGCAATGTAATTCCACCACCAACAGCAGGATTGAACGACTGAATCACCGAGATAAGAGATCCAGCTGCACCGGCAAGTGCTGTCCCGATACCAAATGTTATTGCGTAAGTCTTACCAGGATTGACACCCATAAGCCTCGCTGCCATCATGTCCAGTGCCACTGCTCTGATGGATTGACCTGTCTTCGTGCGATTCAAGAACAGTGCTGTCAGTATCGTCAGTATCGTTGCTGCTACGAATCCAAGAATTCGAGAGTATGGAAACAGATATTCACCAACGATAAATGACTTACCCTGATAGGAGGTCGCAATTGAACGCCAGTCAGCAGACCACATCACTATCATCAACTGGGCAAGAAGAACATCCATTCCAAATGTCATGATCAGAGTAAGGAACACATCAGCCTTAATTGCAAGGTTGAAAATGTAACGCTGCATGAGATAGCCAATGATGAAGAGACCTACCATCACGATGGGGATTGACAGGAAGGGATCTATGTGGAAGTACTGGAAGATCCAGAATGTGGAATAAGCACCGAGGATCACCAGGGATCCATGGGCAAGGTTTATTAGATTCGTAACACCCCAGACAAGAGAGAAACCCAATCCAATGAGACCATATACCCCGCCCAATAGCACTCCGTTTATCAGGATTTGTATAATCATACAATGTCCTCCGACTGAATTACATTTTTAAAAATAGCACATTCCTATTCTGCCTGGTCTATTTTTTAGGTCCGCCCTGATACCTGTCAAGAATTTGAGCTTCAGAAATTATTGAATTTATTACATTGTTTAAATTGTCAGATCTCCAGTACAGTTACATTGTTATTTGTATAAATGCATATTTCAGAAGCGATCCTGATAGCCTCCTCCGCAATCTCCCTCGCCGATAATTCCGTATGCTTCACGAGCGCCTTTGCCACTGCCTGCGCATACGGAGCCCCTGAGCCAATGGCTATTATCCTGTCGTCGGGCTCTATTATCTCACCCGAACCTGAAACGAGAAACGCGTGATCCTTATCGAGCACTATCAGCAGAGCCTCAAGTCTCCTCAAAACCCTGTCCTGCCTCCAATCCCTTGCAAGTTCAACTACCGCACGGGGTAGATTGCCATTAAATTCCTCAAGCTTCTCCTCCATCCTCTCAAACAGAGTAAGAGCATCTGCCACAGCACCTGCAAATCCAGCGAGAACGCGCCCTTTGTAAATCTTCCTGACCTTCTTCGCCGTGTGCTTCACCACCGTATCCTCGAGAGTTACCTGACCGTCCCCTGCTATAACTGCATGCCCCTTGTGTATCAACCCTATTACCGTCGTCCCCCTGAATTCCCTCACTTCTCCTCTCCTCTCACTATCAATACCGGACATGGCGCATGCGTTACCACCCTCTGTGAAACACTCCCAAGCAGCACTCCAGCAAGAGCTGAAACTCCCCGCGATCCCATTATGATGAGATCCACTTTCCTGACCTCCGCAACATTCAGGATTGCTTTGTGGGCAGGTCCCTCAAGTATCTCTATTTCGTAAGGAATGCCCTCATCCTCAAGCACCTTCGCCGCTTCCTGAGTTATTCGCTCTGATTCAAGCGTGCTCTGTGCCACTATCTTCTGCCTGTATTCCGATCCAATGTACTCAGGAATAAACGGAAATGCATGCAGAACATAAACCTTTGAATTAAACTTCTTGGCAATCTCTACAACATGTTTCAGTGCCCTCTTTGAGCACTCTGATCCATCTGTGGGATAAAGTATTTTCTCGTACATGTCTCTACCTCCTTTTTCGACTAAATTTTAAATGCATATCACCCAACGAACAAGCAAGCTAAAATCAAGCAGGGAAATTTTATTTACACAAGGCTCCAAAAGAGGTCTGACCGGCTCAAAAATGTCTGAAACTGAGGAGGTCGAAAAGACCTCTGGGGTAAAGGAGACACATAATTTTTTAATTTCCTTCCCCAGGGCGTTTAATATTGTGAGGGACACTCGCCG
>CAZNDM010000141.1:0-14971 GCA_964571845.1 uncultured bacterium
CCCTCGAATCTGTGGAAGAGATCACTTACAACTTCCCTATCACGGAGTGGAAGGGATCGATCCATATCTTTTCCCCGTTTGGAAGATATCACACGCGCCTCCTCTTCCCCTGTGCAGAAGTTCACATACCCCCTCCCGACGTGCGAGTGGAGTCTCCTACAACCCCCCTCCCACAAAGTGGGAGGGGATTAAGGGGAGGGCAATAAAAGCCCCCTGCTTTCCCTGTCAGATCAGCTCTTTATGCCCCCTCCTTAATCCTCCCCCACAGCACTTTTGTGCTGTGGGGGAGGGGGTTGTGTTACATCGAGAGGGGAGGGTCAATTAAGGAATGTAAAGGTACCCCCCTTCTGCTGTGTGTGAGAGGAATCTCTTACAAACTCCCCTCCCGCAATGCGAGAGGGGATTAAGGGGAGGGCAATAAAAGCCCCACCTGCTTTTCCCTGTCAAACCTTCTCTTTATGCCCCCTCCTGAATCCTCCCCCACGCTGCTTTGCAGCGCGGCGGAGGGGTTTGAAATTTTCCTCCCAAAGCGAGAACGGATATTATTGTGATTAAAGCGTGTATATTATAGTTTGGAACTTTTCTCACAAAGCGGAGGGAAGTTATTGGGAAACTTCCTGCACAAGGTGGGGAAGAAGGTGGTTTGGAAATCCGGTTATATCAGCCCAGACATCACTCTCAGCACCGAAGGAGGGGGTGTAAATCCCACACAAGGTGGCGGGGAGGTCATTGGAAATCCTCACAAAGCTTTGCTTTGTGAGGAAGAGATTTGAAAAGAAAACTCGCCCACAGCACTTCCGTGCTGTGGGCGAGGGATTGAAAGTTAATTCCCGAAACCCCACCGGGGTTCAAAATAGAGAATCCCATCACGGCGCAGGAAAAGGGTTTCGGAGATAAATCCTCATCCCCACTTCTTCACAACGCTGATAAGGAGTTTGGTCTCTCAAAACCTGCTTAAGACGAGGGGGAGACTGTAAAACTTATAAGATTTTTCACATTCCCACCTCAAAGCTCCGAGATGGGTGTTACACGAGTTTTGAAAAAAATAAGCAGAAATTTCTGCTACTCTGTCATAAATCAACTTTAAGTGCCACATCCTTTAAAGCTGTTTGTTTCAAAACTTCATTTGCAGATTCGCATCCATACGGGAGAGAGAATCCATTTCTGCAAAGCTTCGCTTTCAGATGAAATGGCAGGGGCGAGATATTGCATCTTCTACCACTTTTTCGTTATAGCTTGATATTCCAAAAATGTATTATTAAAATTTTGCATAGAAGCAAAATTAAAAGGAGGCAACATGAGAGTATTCAAGCTTGATCGTAAAAATTTGATCCCTTTTTTAAGAGAGCTCGAAAAATTCGGTGAGCTCTGGGGACCTGTCAAAAAGGGAGAGAAGTTTGTCTATGCCCGCGCTCATCCTGAAGATATAAGACTCGATGCCATCAGAACCATTATTCCAGCGAAAAAATTCTTTCTGCCGAAAAAATCCACCATCCTGCGGTACAGGGAGGCTAACTGGTTTCCTCATTACGAGGTTGTTAACCGTGTGATCTTTGGTCTCCATCCATGTGAGATCCACGCCCTCAATATTTACCACAAATTTTATACGAGGCTCTATCCAGACCCCTATTATCTGAGAAATCGTGAGGCGACAATCGTAGTCGGTCTATCCTGTATTCCAGATGATAAGTGTTTCTGTCACAGTACTTACACTTCAACTGTGAATGAGGGCTTTGATCTTTTCCTGACGGATCTCGGAGACAGGATGCTTATCTGGGTCGGGTCACCGCGTGGAGATGAGGTTATTAAGGTTGTCAGGAGCCTCGTTGAGGATGTTACGCAAGCGGATATTGATGATTACATCTCCTGGAGAAAAAAGCGTGATAACGCATTCAAGCTTCATCTTGACCTTGATGGTATGCCAGAGATCGTCAGTATGTCTTACGAGCTTGATATCTGGGATAAGATGGGTGAAGCCTGTCTGAGCTGTGGCACATGTACGATGGTCTGTCCAACATGTACCTGCTTTGATATTCAGGATGAGTTTGATCTTGAAACCGGTGACATCAACAGGGAAAGATACTGGTATTCGTGTGTTTTCCGGGAGTACTCGATGGTGGCTGGAGGGCACAACTTTAGAGAGGCAAGATCCGAAAGACTGAAACTCTGGTACACACACAAACTCGTAGGTTTTATGAGCGAATACGGAAGTCCTGCCTGTGTTGGATGTGGCAGATGTATTGAATCCTGCCCGGTCGGTATAAATGTAATGAGTGTTGTTAAATCACTTAGAAAAGAAAAGGTTGATGCCTTCTGGAAAAGAATGGAGGTAGGTTCAAATGCTTAGCACAGCAGAACGAATTGACAACCCTTATGTACCGGAAAGAGCAAGAATTGTGAGGAAGTACGATTTGACCAAAGATGTCAGGTTTTTTCAGGTGAGGATATGCGATCCGTCAAAGGTTTTTAAGCTGACATCAGAATACAAGCCCGGACAGTTTATGATGATTTCGATACCGAGTGTTGGAGAGGCTCCGTTTTCTATAACTTCAACCCCATCAAGACCTGGCCTATTTGAATTTTGTATCAGAAAGGTTGGACGGTTGACCACAAAGCTCTTTGAACTGAAGGAAAATTCGTTCATCTGGTTGAGAGGTCCTTTCGGCAATGGGTTTCCCATTGAAAAGATGATCGGAAAAGACCTTTTGTTTGTGGCAGGTGGTCTCGGAGTTGCTCCGCTGAGATCTGTCCTTCTCTATGCCCTGGATTACAGAGATCAGTTTGGAAAGATTTTTTACCTCTTCGGTGCACGCACACCCGAGGACATGCTTTTCAGAGAGGAGTTTTTCAGGCTCAAAGAGAGAGATGACTTTGAATGTTACCTCACCGTTGACAGTGATCCAAACAACATCTGGCCCTTTGACAAAGGAGTTGTAACAGATCTTTTTAAATATGTGCATGTTGACGCCGAGAATACCGTTGCCATCGTCTGTGGACCTCCTGTTATGTACAGGTATGTGGTCGAGGAGTTTTTGAAGCTCGGGATTCCGGATGATCAGATTTTTATGACACTGGAAAGAAGAATGAAATGTGGAATGGGAAAATGCGGGCAATGCGTTGTTGGTCATAAATACACCTGCGTTGACGGTCCTGTCTTCACACTCTGGGATGTTAAAAACATCAAGGGACTGATTTAGGAGGGAGAAAATGAAACCAAAAATCGGAATTTTCGGACTCACCGGGTGTGCAGGAGACCAATTACAGATTCTTAACTGTGAAGATGAGATTTTGAAATTTTTTGACCTGTTTGACATAAGGTCATTTGTCATGGCATCGAGTAAAGAGAATCTTGAGGAGCCCCTTGATGTGGCTCTTGTTGAAGGTTCTGTTTCCACTGAAAAAGATCTTGAGCACTTACAATTTATTCGACGGAATTCAAAGATCCTTATTGCAATAGGACACTGTGCAGTCTTTGGCGGTGTTCAATCTATGTTCTGTACTGTTCCTTTTGAGAGCAGGTACAGGGATGTTTACGGAAGTGATGACGCCGTAACATTGACCAAACCTCTGAAGCCCGAGCCCCTTTCAAAATATGTGAAAGTAGATGCCGTGTTGCCCGGTTGCCCTATTGAAAAAGAACCTTTTTTGAAGCTTATATCACAACTCAAGATGGGAGTGATACCCAGAATACCGGACTATCCAGTCTGTGCTGAATGTAAATGGAAAGAGAACGAGTGTTTACTTCTTAAAGGTCAGATGTGTCTTGGTCCTCTTACAAACTCCGGATGTGGTGCAATTTGCCCGTCACTTAATATTCCGTGTATCGGTTGCTGGGGTCCAATAAGAGAGGAAAATGTTAGATCAGAAGCCAGGCTCTTACTGGAACACGGATTTGATCCTGTTGAAATCGTAAAAAGATTTGCCATTTTCGGAGGAAGAGAGAGGGCAGAAAAGCTTGAGAAAATCCTGGAGGAGATAAAATGAACAGGGTTTTTATAGAACCGATTGCAAGGGTTGAGGGACATGGTGGCATCGAAGTTTTAATCGAGAAAAATAAAGTCAAAGATGTGAAGGTTGATATTTTTGAGGGTCCGAGGTTGATTGAGAAACTCGTCGTTGGCAAAACTCCAGATGATGCAGTTTCAATCTCCTCGAGAATATGTGCAATATGTTTTGTTTCTCACAGACTTTCCGAGATCATCTCCCACGAAAAGGCTTTGGGAATTAACGCGGGCAGGAAGACTCGACTGCTCAGAAAGCTCGCTCACTACGGTGAGATTATAGAGAGTCACGCACTCCATTACTTCTTGCTCGCACTACCGGATTACTTCGGGTTTCCTGATGCTGTTTCGATGCTTGAGAAGTTCGAAGAGGTATCCGCAGGGCTGGAGCTCAAGAAATTTGGAAACAGAGTGATGGAGATTGTTGCAGGCAGAAGAATACATGGAGAGAACATGAGAATTGGAGGTTTTGGAAGGTATCCGGATGTGAAGGATCTCGAGTGGATCAAGGCAAAAAGCTATGAGCTTATCCCCGCTATAGAAAAGGGATTGAAGCTCTGGGAAAAAATTAATGTTCCGGATTATCTCGAAGAGCAGGCAGTTTTTATGTCGGTTGAATCCACTGATGAATATTCTTTTGATGGAGACCTTGTTAAGGTTTCAACTGGCGAGGTATTTCATGGAAAAGAATATCTCGAGTTTATAAAGGAAAGAGTGGTTCCTCATTCATTTTCAAAGAGGTGCAGATACAAGGGAAAATCGTACACAGTGGGCGCCCTTGCAAGGGTGATAAATTCAGGTGAGTTGCTCGATGGTATGGCTGGGGAGTATTTAAGGAAATTCTACTCATCGAGATGGCTCAGAAATCCGCTATACAACAACATTGCTCAGGCAATTGAACTTTTGTACTGTCTTGAGAAAATCCCGGCATTGGTGGACGAAATTCTCACGGCTGATGACAGGGACTTTAAACCGGGCGGAAAAAACGGTTACGGCGTTGGTGTCGTTGAGGCTCCCCGTGGTCTATTGATTCATGCAAACAGGGTGGTCAATGGAAAAGTTGAGCATGCAGACTACATAATCCCTACTACACAGAACCTGGACGATATGGAAAAATACATGAGGATTGCTGCGGAAAATCTTCTTAAAAGGGGAGAGGAGAGCCTGGAGTTACCCCTCGAAATGATAGTCAGAGCATACGATCCTTGCATAAGCTGTAGCGTGCATCTTGTAAGAGTCGTACGGAGGTGAGAAAAGGCTCATTCTTCAAAAGCTGAGGCGAGAATATAAAGAACAAGTTCGTTGTAACTGATACCCATGTGCTCGGCTTCAGCTGGAAGATCCGACAGATCGGTCATTCCTGGTATCGTGTTGATCTCGAGAATATAGGGGTCTCCCTGTTCGGAAACCACTGCATCCACACGGGAAAACCCTCTACATCCGACAATTTGATGTGTCCTGAGTGAGTCTTCCTGTAATTTTTTGTAGGAATCTCCAGGAATTTCAGCTGGAATTACAAACTCGGTTAATCCGTGTGTGTATTTTGCTTCGTAGTCATAAAACTCCCTGCCTTTGGGCCTGAGTTCGAGAATTGGAAGCGGAAAAGCATTACTTCCGGTGCCGAGTATTCCTACTGTAACTGATTTTCCTTTGATGTACTTTTCAAAGTAAATATTGCCAAATTCCGATAGCTCTTCTTCAATTATACCAGGCAAATCCTCTTCACTTTTAACAATTCTGACACCGAGACTTGAGCCCTCGTCAACAGGCTTAACAACCACAGGTAAGCCGAGCCTTTCCAGAACTGTTGAAGAGAGTCTTCCGGGGTCTTTCAGATATGGTTCATACACAAAATCCGGTGTCGGCAGGTTGTATGAGAGGAGAAGTCTTTTAGTGGCAATTTTATTCATTCCAATGGCAGATGCCAGCACACCTGAGCCAGTGTAGGGTATTCCCATTAGTTCAAGCACACCCTGTACGGTTCCGTCCTCACCCGGCTTTCCGTGTAGCATTATAACAACCACATCAGGATTAATTTCTTTAATTTTTGAGTAAAAGTCTCTGTCCATATCCAGTCCAGATGCGTTAAATCCCATTGAGATCAGGGCATTTAAGACTTTCTTACCGGATCTGATAGAAACTTCTCTTTCCCGTGACCATCCACCATAAAGGACGAGGATTTTTTTGTCTTTTAGATGTTCAATCTTCACTGACATTCTTTTTCCTTGACGGGACTAAAAATCCCTGTAAAAATGCGTGTTTTTTTGTGGTTCCCTGTAATTGTTTGAGGAATAGCACGGGCAGGACAGCAAAATAGTTTGCACGAACTCCCCAGCTTATACTGGATTTTGAAAAAATAAGCGTGGTATAAACGACAAAACCCATGAGACTACCAAAGTTTTTCCTCTTTGACAACCAGCCCGGCGGGTGTGCAAATTTTGCAATAATTGCACCGATTACGAAGGCAACTGCCGCAAGGATGATCTCAAGGGGCGAGATGTTTAAAAAGACCCCGAGCGTTGGTGCAAGTCCCTGCCCTCCCTGAAATTTTAAAAACATGGACCAGTTGTGTCCTGCAATAACTGCCATGGAAACAGGGATTATTTCGTAAAGATTAAATCCTGCCATTCTTGCCATGGCAACTGGTGCAAATCCTTTACCTATGTCGAGTATTCCAGCTATTATGCCGTATAAAGGGCCGACATTTTTGAAAACATTATAAGCCCCGACATTACCGGAATCCACGTATCTAACATCAATTCCTCGCGCCAATTTGGCCACGAGAAAGGAAAACGGTATTGCACCGAAAAAGTATGCAAGAAACACATAAGGAACTATTTGCATGGCTCTTAAAGATAAACATAAACACAAGGAATGGTCAATGAAAGCCCACGACAGTATAATTTAAACGATGGCAAGAAATGCTGTTGTGTTTCTGATCCTGCTTCTGCTTGGCGGATGCTTTAATCCGTTTAACCCACGAGAGGGCAGGGGGTCCTATCCTGTACCAGTCGAACCCGAAATTGTCATAAACAATCTTGTACTCGCCTATTCGACCAAGGATCTTAATGGTTACATTAAGTGCCTGGATCCTGATTCCTTCAGATTTTATTTTGACGACTCCGAGGATTCCATAAGAGAAATCCTTGAGCTAAACTGGGGAATTGACTCCCTTAGCTGGGGATTGGAGCAGGAGATAATTTCAGCAAGAAACATATTTGAAAATTTTCAGGAAATAAATCTTGATTTAACAGGTGGCAGAGGGATCCCGCTTGGTGATAACAAGTGGGTTTTCATTTATAATTATACACTTAATCTGATCCCAACGGTCCCCGGGATTACCTCCATTGAAGGGCATGCGAGATTTATTTTGAGGAGGAGGCCCGAGGACAATCTCTGGTACATAATGATCTGGGAAGATTACGCATTTTGAGAGGTGCAAAATGGAAAAATTTGATATCGTTTTAAAAGGCAGATTTGTGGTCTCCTTTGCCCACGGAATAATAGAAAATGGTATTGTGGGAGTTGAGGGGAACAGGATAAAAAAAATTTTCAGGGACGGTGAAATCGAATATACAGCAGATGAGATTATCGGTGGCGACAACTTTATCGTAATGCCCGGTCTTGTGAATACCCACACACATGCGGCAATGATCGCTTTCAGAGGGCTTGCGGACGATCTTCCCCTTTTCGATTGGCTGCAAAATTATATATGGCCCGCTGAAGGTAAATTTGTTGACAGGGAATTTATAAGAAAAGCAGTCCCTGTCGCCATCGGTGAGATGATCTCCACAGGCACGACTCTTTTCGCAGACATGTATTTCTTTCAGCAGGATGCTGCGGAAATGGCGAAAAGTATCGGAATGAGAGCCGTTCTCGCCGAAGGGATAATAGCATTTCCCACACCCACTGCAGAAACCTGGGAGAAACAGCTTGAATACAATGAGGAGTTTATAAAAAACTGGATTGGAGATGAACTGATCAAACCATCTCTTGGTCCACACGCGCCCTATACAACCACAGGAGAAATCCTTGCAAAAGTAAAAGAAGTCTCTGCAAAGTACGGTGTTCCTATCCAGATACATGTTGCAGAAACCCGGCAGGAAGTTCAGGAGGTGTCCGAAAAGTTTGGCAGAACTCCGGTAAGATACCTCGATTCTCTGGATTTTCTTGATTCAGGTGTTATATCAGCACATTCTGTCTGGCTGGATGACGAGGAGATTGAAATTTATGTAAATAAAAAGGTGGGAATTGCTTCGTGCCCGCAGAGTAATGCGAAACTTGCCTCAGGTGTTGCACCCCACAAAAAGTATATTGAAAAAGGCGCCCGACTTGCTCTTGGAACTGATGGCGATGCCTCAAACAATTCTCTTGATATGTTCCAGGAAATGAAGTTTATGGCACTTGTTTGTAAGTTGAACACACTGGATCCAACTGCATGCCCTGCACTTGAAGTTTTGAAATCTGCTACCATTCGTGGTGCGCAGGTCCTCGGATACGAGGATCTTGGAGACATTAAAGAAGGATTCCTCGCTGACCTCATCACGCTGAGGATTAATGACCCACATTCCTCTCCTGTTTACAATCCAATCTCCCATATCGTTTACGCTGCCAAGGGCACTGATGTGAATGATGTAATAATCAACGGAAAGATCGTGTACAAAAACAGGGAGTTCCTTACGCTCGATATTGAGAATGTTGGAAAGCAGTTTGAAGAACTTGTTAAAAAAATCCAGACCGAATTCAAAAAGTGATAAAGCTCGTTTACGATTTTTTGATAGGCATAGTTAATCAGTTTTTACGCATCAAAGTTGAGTATCCGTATTACGAGACTGATGTATGGATTCATGCTTCCTCGGTGGGCGAGATAAACGCCATTTCCTACCTTGTTAATCTCTTTATAAAGCATAGAATTCCCGTGTTCATAACAACTTTTACGCTCTCGGGATTACAGAGGGCAAAAACTCTGTGGGGAACCAATGTTCAGGTCAGTCGGTTTCCCATGGACAAGAAGTCTGAAATTAGAAAGTTTGTCAGAATAGTGAAGCCTTCGGTGCTCGTCATTGCTGAAACGGAGCTGTGGCCCAATCTAATTCTTGAAACAAAAGGAGTTTCTAAATTTCTCGTAAATGCCAGACTTTCGGACAGAAGTTTTCCCAGGTACATGAAGTTTAGAAAATTTTTCTCAAAAGTCGTACGGGAATTTGAGGCAATCCTTGCCCAGTCTGAAGTTGATCGGGAAAGATTTATCGCACTTGGTGCCGATCCAGACAGAGTACAGGTGCTCGGAAGCCTGAAATACGACGCTGTTAAAAGGCCATATTCGATTTTGAATAGAACAACTTATGGTTACGATGAGAAAGATGTAATCATAATTTTCGGAAGTATCAGAGCTCGCGAGGAGGCAAAGGTGGTTGAAGTTGCCAGAAGATTGTTGAATGAGTATGAAAATGTTCAGATAATTCTCGCTCCGAGACATCCGGTTAGAAAAGTAAAAATCATAGAGCATCTCAGGAGAGAGGGTGTGCCGTTTATTCTCAGGACTTCCAAGAAGGGTAACTATCGGAATGCAGTTTTAATCCTTGACACACTTGGTGAGCTATATGATTTCTACCATATTGCCGACATTGCTTTTGTTGGAGGGACACTTGCTCCTTATGGAGGACATAGCGTTATAGAGCCAGCGTATGCTGGTGTGCCCGTGCTGGTTGGTCCCCATTATGAAAACACCAGAGAGCCTGTTGAACTTTTAAAAGAAGAGGGTGCTGCAGTGGTTGTTGCTAATGAAAGGGAACTGTATGCATGGTTGAAGAAGTTGATTGAAGATAAGGATTTGCGGAAAGAAATGGGAAAGAAGGCTCACGAGACAATTGAGTCAAAGACAGGAGCCTCGGAGAAGACCTTTAAACTGATAAAAGAAAAACTCACCTCACTTTCCGGGTAGAGGAAAAAGGGGTGAGGGGTGGCAGGGGTGCGAAGCACCCCTGCCACCCCTCACCCCTTCATCAAGAAAACTAATTACCAAAGTTTCTGCTTGCAAATTTTAAAGATCTTCTTATCCTCAGGTACAGGTGTGTTCCGTGCCTTGCAGGGAACATATCGTTGGGATATCCAGGTTCATCTCTGAAAATTTCGTACTCGTAGAAATCTTCTGGATAGCCCAGATTTTGCATCATCTCCACAAAACTACTGGCATGACCTGTAAGGTAAAGTTCATCATCGATACCACAGTCAAGATATATCTTTGTTCCGTTTGTTAGCAGATTATTCAAACTATCGGCAAACAGTGTGGCAGGATCATGGAACGGATGCCAGATGCTGTCGTACACTTCATTGGGCTGATAAAGTGTGTCAAATGGCAATCTTACACCAACTGCAATCGGTTGACCCCATAGAGAATCAACAGAGTCCTGGAGAATAATCTCGTACTTTGTGGAGTCGAAGTTGCTTGAAAAATCGACTTTTGGAGAAAAAGCCCCTGCCATGGCAATGAGCATGGTTGTAAGTGGTCTTTCTGATCCAAGATAAGGTGCAGGCTTGAAAGGTATTCTACCGTTGAATGTAGAGTCCATCCATTCATATCTCACGAATCCGAGAACACCATCCTGAATAAATCTGTCAAAAAATATTGGTCCTGAATGTGCACCGATAATCCCGAAAACATCAGGATGTTTAATTCCGAGCTTCATTGCGCCGTAAGCACCCATTGAAATTCCTATGATCGCCCTCTTGTCTTTATTACTGAAGACCCGATAGTTTGATTCAATATAACTCACCACATCGTTGACGATATAGGTTTCATAAAGACCGAAAACAGATACAGGCGCGCCAAAACCCAGGGGTCTCGCCTTCGAATCCGTATAGAAGCTACCACCAAGCACGTTCATTCCATCTGGCATAACTATCACCATTGGCTGGATCTCACCTGTTGAAATCAGATAGTCTGCAATATCTTTTATGTCTTCAAAATACTGCCAGAAACTGTAAGTTCCACCATATCCGTGGAGCAGATAAACAACCGGAAATGTGTCAGAAGTTTCATTGTATCCTGGAGGCAGGTAAACAAATGCTGGCCTTACACCAACTATTGAATCAGTTGCGGGAATAGAGTCAAGAACGATCGTCCCATGTGAAATCTCGGGTCCCTCCAGTTCCTCTGTCTTTTTACATCCAGTTAATATAACCAGAATAACGGTCAAACCGAGGATTAATTTTCTCATGTCAAACCTCCCGATTAAAAGACATATTCAACCCCTATTCCAAGGGCGTGAACATGAAAACCGTATTTGCCGGCAAAGTAAGTTGATCTGTAACTGTAATTTGCATCCCTCTCAAAGGTGTTTTCACCTCCGTAGATGTACTCGTAGTTGAATAGAACCTTCAGAAAGTCGAAAATCATGTATTCTCCACCAAGTGTGAATCCATACTTTGTATTGATGTCCGGTATAAGTGGCGTAATTGTTGAATCGGGAATAGGTGTTGGATCGTAATAAAATCCGCCCCTCACCGTGATTTTCTCACTGTAGGCATATTCCAGTCCCATTCCAAATCTGAATGTATTTTCCCAGTACTCTTTCAGAGTATCAGAGGTAATCTCCGAGAGCTCCATCTCACCGATCTTGACCTTCAGATCTGTAAATTCTGCGACAATTTCGTCAAAACTTGACCAGTGTGTGTAATCAAAGTCTGTCACGAGTGTTAATTTTTCAGAAAGTTTGTAGGAAATACCACCACCAATGTTGAATGGGAGCAATACCTCTGCCTTTGCAGTACCGTAGCCTGACGCTACGCTGCCGAGGAAGAGAAAAGCAAGGCTGTCCGCCCTTGAGGCAAGCGCATCGTTGTAAGGGAAGTAAATGTAAAGATTCGCGTCACCCTCCAGGCTGGCTTTTGTGTAAAATCTACCTGAAACTCCAATTTTTAGCTTTTCATTGGGTCTATAGATCGCTCCAAGATGCAATGTCAGTGCCCATCCTTTTACCTCTATTTTTGAATCAACAGGGAAAAGTCTATATTGAATCGGCAAACTGAGTGCCGCTGTATCCATTGCTGCGGGGTCAAAGAAATTAACTTTTCTTATTCTAAATCTCTCAAATGTTGGGCCAATAGCAATTCCCAGGCTGTATTTTTTGAACTTCTTTGACAGACCCACGAGCATGGATGCAGTTTTGACCTCGCTTGACCAGTTGTATTCTGGAAACTTAGGAGGGACAAAGACAGCTGTGTCTGATGGATTGTAATATCCAATGGGGAAGTGATAGAGGTTCCAGTCAGTTCCAAGTCCAAATGGGACAAAAACAGCGAGTCCAATTTTCGTGTCTTTCAAGTATTTGAAATTTTTCACAAATCCACCAGACGGGATTGTAAAAGTTTGTTCCCTTGCGTTGACCTTTGTAACTGTTGCATATCCACCGTCGTATCCGAGGATGCCTGTCCCGGGTTCAACATACGCCGCGGGTTTTACGATGGCATTGTGGAATCCCAGAATGTCCTGTTCGATGTAACTCATTCCAGCAGGGTTCCAGTAGAGGGCTGTCCAGTCATTTGCAACTGCTCTGAATGCTCCACCGAGAGAAAGACCGCGACTGCCAACCCCGGTCAGGGCAAATCCACCCGCATGTATCTGACCGGAGATGAAAAATACTGTAAAAAGTAAAATTCTCCGCATAGAAACCCTCCTTTTTACTGGTTCAAAACGAGTTTCTTGAGAAACTCGACTCCTTTATTAAGATTATTTCTGCCCCTTTTTTCGATCTCTTCGGCAAGAATTTTTGAGTTTTCGATGATTTCCTCAACTTCTCTTTTCAGTTTCATACTGGCTTCTTTTTTTCTCAGTTCGATATTTTTTAAGATTTCCTCATGCCCTGTTTTTATTAAGTTATCCGCCTCCTGTCTCGCTCTCTCGACGATTTGTTCGGCTTCCTGCCGGGCTTTTTCAATCATCGCCTCTGCTTCTTTTTCAAACTTGTCAACACCCTCAAGAAGCACACTTTTTTCTTCAATGGCGTGATGTTCACTCATTTTTCAAACCTCCCTCAATGTGTTTTTCCATCTTTTCGATCTCATCCATAAGATTTACTGCTATACCGGTCGTTTGACCGGATAGGTATATCTTTCCATCTTCGTCTCGGAAGAAAGAGAATCGTGCCGTGGGGTAAAAAACCCTCAGGAATAGACCTATAACAAAGATCAATGTTCCAATAGCAAGGTAAATTATTCCGTTATCACGCTTGTAATAAATTCCGGTTGCCTGTCTGAAAGAGAGCATCTCAAATGTCAAATTTTCTGCCTGTAAAGGTTTTCCCATTTCAAGCAGACCGAGTTTCTTTTTCTTTTTGCCCTTTGCCTCTCTGTGATAAACATAGCACTGAGGTGTAAGATCACCGTTTATTTCTTCTTTTCTGTACTGATACCATTTACCTGCTTTCAGCATTCCAAGGTAGTATTTCCCCTTTTTGCCAGGAATATCAAATGGTGCCATTGTCTCTACTTCAAGGGTTGTATCAAGGTTCTCAGACTTTACGCGAAGATTTACCTTCTGTACGAAATATTCCTGATAAAAAGTCATACCTCTGTACCTGAGGGGATGATTCACTTCAATGATTTTCTCTTTGATTTTGTTGCCATCGTGGTCATACAGGACAAGATGAGAAAAGTAATCCTTGACATAGTACCTATTGTTGTGCTTCCAGAAGATCATCCAGAATTTTTTTGATTCAAGCTGGAGTGTATCTGCTCCCTTGAATTTTAGAAGTCCCGTTTTGTAGATTTTCATTTCTTTGGATGCGGTTGGGATAGGCTTTTTCTCTCCGTCGAATAGGGCTACATCCCCATCAAAGCGGGTGAGACTTGAAAGCAGTAATCCAATAATCATGAGAACCATGCCAAAGTGGTAAATTATAGAGACGATTCTTGGGGGAAACCCTCTGCTCGCCACAAATATTTCAGCATCACCCTTAATTCTTCTAACTTTATAGCCGGCATTCCGGAAGGCTTCAACGATTTTGTTGAGTTCAAGTCTTTCGTAGATCTTTTTTGCACTAATTTTGATAGATGCGGCTCTCCCTCTTTTCAACCTTCCCCATTCAAAGATGAGCCCGTCGAGCGTGCAGAGGAAAAGGTTTAGGAAGAATAGAAACGATGTAATTCTAAAGCCAAGTGAGTGGAAGACATCGAAAAGACCCAGTGAATTGAGGATACGGAATTTTTCTTCACCGAAAGCCTCTTTGAACTGCTCAGGCGTCGCATGGACGAGATGGTACTGCGGGAATATGGTCCCAAGGAGCATGAAAATGATGAGGATAAAGAAGATTACAATGGTAGTTTTAGTAGAAATCAGGATCCTGTACAAACCCTTGAGTAGTTTCATAGTGTTCCTCTCCCGTTTTTAATTGGTAATTATAAAAACCGCCTTAATACCTGTCAAAGGTCATAATTAATTTCAGGTGTTTTGCGGTGGTCAGTTTGGTGGTTTGTGAATTGTACCGGGGTTTCTTCCTCGTTCTTGATCTTATGATGAAATCTGATTTTTTGATAGTTTTGTGCTGGACGATATCGTTTTTCCCCCTTTGTTAGTGACTTACTGATGATTTGATGGAGAGGGTAAATGCACTTGGGCTGTGGGAAAAAGTCATTCTGCTGACTCTTTTCTCCGACAGAATGGGATGAGACTCTTACAACTCCCTACATTCAGGAGTACTCACCTGCAACTTCCCTCGTATTTTATGGAGGAAACCATCTGCAAACCTTTTCTCGCGGATGTGAAGGGAAAGGTTCCCAACCACCCGACATGCTGAGTGGAAGAGATAACCATCAATCTTTTTTTCAAAAAAGTGGAACAGCCCACTCACATACTCCTCTCTCACGATGTAGAAGGTCCACGCACAAACACCCCTCCCGCTCTGCGGGAAGTCCATCCACGAACTCCCCTTCCACGGAGTGGAAGATGTCCCCCCACATTTCCCCTCCCA